>JAWUVO010000065.1:0-8910 GCA_034112325.1 Bermanella sp.
ATACTAACAAAATCAGAGTCGGGTGCTTCATCAGACCACAATCCAAATACCCCACCATGATGAATTTTATTTTTCATGGCGGTTAAACTTTGTTTCGAATAAAAACGGCTGTTTTCAGGGTTTAACCAATAACTAGGGGTATGATCTATATCTAATAGCACAGCATGTACTTTGTCAGGACCATTCTCAGGGTTAGCAGCTGAGCCATCAAAATTAATATTTTTTGCGGTGGCAAATTCAAAAAAATCTCCCAGTGCATAACGACATCGTGGGTCGTTTGTTAATTCGTTTCCTAGTGGAACCAAACCTTGCTCATGCCAGCTGATCACTGGTGCCATTACGTCTACTACGCAAAGTGATTTTACATTTTTAAAGTCCAGTGCAGCTTTAGCTGTATAGCCAAGTCCAAGACCACCCACTACTACGTCAAGGTCTTGATCACCAAATTTGGCTAAACCTAAGTTTGATAATGCTACCTCAGCTTCTACAAATAAACTCGACATTAAAAATTCGTCGTTCATTTTTACTTCGTATAAAATTTTGTTATTTAGACGCGGCTCCGAACGTTTGCGTAAGCTAATAGCCCCTCGAGGTGTTTCTTGATAATCAATTTCTTCAAATACAAATGTCATGATAAAACCTATAATGCACTAGCAATCATTCACTAGTGTTAAACAAATACAGACTAATCTGTACGATTAAATTATTTTAACGAAGCGTTCATTACACGCAGCATATTGCCGCCCATAACTTTTTCAATATCGTCTATTGTAAAGCCTTGCAGTAACATTTCATGGGTAAGAGCAGCAAGTTCTGAAGTATCAAATTGAGATTCAATAGTGCCATCATAATCACTACCTAATGAAATATGATTAACACCTAACAAATCAACTCCTGCTTTAATGGCTTTAACAATACCTTTGGGGGTATTGTCGCACACCACGTCAGCCCAGTAGCCAATTCCAATGACACCGCCTACGTTGGCAATCTCTTCCATTAGTTTACCTGAAATATTACGCTTGCTTTGGCAGTTTTTGTGAATACCAGAGTGACTTAGTACAACTGGTCGATTCATGATTGCAAGCACGTCCCTGACGGTTTGGGGTGATGAATGTGCCACATCTATTATCATATTCTTATCGCTAGCGGCTTTTACTACCTGTTTACCAAAATCGGTGAGACCTGAATTACTTTGGCCATGAAGTGAGCCACCAAGTTCGTTATCAAAAAAATGCTGTAAGCCAATTAGACGATATCCGGCACTGTAAAGTCGGTCTAAATTTTGAATGTCGCCCTCTAACGGATGCGCACCCTCCATGCCCATTAACAAGCCAGTTAATGGCGAATCGGTAGAGCGGCTAGCCACTACATCTAAAATATCCTGTTTAGTTTTTATGTGACGAATTTTTTCAGGTGCTGTTAGTTGTAGTTCTTGAAGGCGTTGTACCTGATATAAAGCCCGTTCAAAAATACTGTTCCAAGTGCGGGTAGGCCAAGCTTGTGCAATTACCAGTGCCGTAAGTTTATCGGGAGCTTCAGACGAATTAGTTTCATAATTCATTCCGGCAGGGGTCTTGGTTACCGCCGTTAGCACTTGAAATGCAACATTACCTTGCTGTAGGCGTGGCAAGTCCATATGGCCATAATCGTGGGCTTGAAGAAAGTCGCGATTCCACAATAAAGAGTCTGAGTGCCAGTCACCTATTATTAATGAGTTATGCAGGGTTTGTGCTTCAACTGAAACTGGCCATTTTTCATGCTTGCTAATACGGTTCATAGACGCGTCAACCTGCGGGGTGACCACATACACCGTTAAGGGAATAAGGATTGCTACGATTAAGCTGGTGACTAAAAGTATTTTTTTCATAGGCTGCATTTATTTTTATTATGATTATCTAATTAGTATATGTAAATACACCGAATTGTTCTATCTTACACTAACAATCACTGCCCATTTTTCATTATATAAGCTCTAAATATGCCACTATGGTAATTAAAATTATGGGTAATAAGTTAATAAATTTATCAACTTATAAAGCAGATGTGCTTATACTGACGCATTACAAAATTGATCGACAATAGTATGGATGAAGTTTGATTATGACTCACCTGAACGTGCAGTTACTGCTAACCGGCGACGAACTTATGACCGGTGACATTATAGATACTAACTCAATTAAAGTAGCCGACGCCTTAATGCCTCTGGGTATTGTGTTGCAGCGTAAAGTAGTGGTTGGCGATAAATTAACAACCCTAGTAAATGAAATACAAACTTTATCTGAAAGTGCCGACGTGCTAATTATTAATGGTGGCTTAGGCCCAACGATTGACGATTTAACGGCTCAGGCACTAGCAGAAGTTGTGCAGCAGCCACTTCAAATTCATCAGCAAGCTATGACTGAATTAGCGGCTTGGTGTGAACGTCGAAACTACCCCTTGAATGAGCCTAATAAAAAGCAAGCCATGTTACCCGCCGGGGTAGATATTGTGAGTAATGAGACGGGTAGTGCGCCCGGATTTAGAATTCACCACAATCATTGCGAAATTATTTGTACACCTGGTGTGCCGTCAGAACTCGATCGAATGCTGCAAACGGGAATTGTACCGTTATTAAAAGACCTTACTAGCAACGAATATACCCAAGTACAAAAATATCAAGTATTTGGTCTGGGTGAGTCGGCTGTGCAAAAAATGCTGGAAGAGGCTTTTCCACAGTGGCCCGAAAAAATAGAATTGGGTTTTCGCGCTGCATTTCCGATGTTAGAGGTTAAGTTAACGGTTCGCTCTAAAGAAGGTGTCGATGGGTTAGCTGCTTGGATGAAAAATGTAGAAGCAACACTAGGCGGCCATATTATTGCTAATGGAAATACCCACTTGCCTGAGCAATTAGTAAAGTTATTAATCATTAAGAATAAAACCCTAGCCTTAGCCGAATCTTGTACAGGTGGCTTAATTGCTTCTAAGATAACGTCAGTTGCAGGTTCGTCTCAAGTATTTGAGGCGGGTATTGTCAGTTATTCAAACAGCATAAAACAGAAGGTTTTAGCGGTTAAGTCCGACACCCTGCTTACATACGGAGCCGTTAGTGAGCAAGTAGTCATTGAAATGGCCAATGGTATATTTAAAATTTCAGGCTCTGATTATGCCATAGCAGTCTCAGGTGTGGCTGGCCCTGGTGGGGGCAGTGAAGAAAAGCCAGTAGGAACCTGCTGGATTGCTTGGGGTACACAGGATAAATTAAAAACTCAAAAATTATTTTTTCCAGGAAGTCGTGAATACTTCCAGCAGTACATTGCCACTGCCGCGTTAGATTTAATTAGAAGGGATCTGTTAGAAATAAAAGAAGCTCCTTGGTATTTCTCTAAACGCTAAAACAATATATTAAAAAATAAAGTCACTGATTTATACAAAGGAATGATTATGTTATTGCCCCATATTAAATATATTAAAAAAATCACACGTGTCACAGTATTATTAGGTTTGTCAGTATTATTACAGGGCTGTGGTATTGGTCTTTCACAAGAGTCTGTAGCGGTAGAAATTGAAACACAGGCCAATGCCAGTAAAGATATTGTGGCATCAAGCTATCAAGTGAAGGCCGCATTTAAAGCTGAGGGTAAAACACAGCAGCAGGCCACATCATTTTTAACAGACAGAATTAAAGGTTTTCAGCGTTGGGTTAAAAATGAAAACTTTAATATGCATAGTAATGGCGCTCAGCTAAAAGGTATTTACCAGTATGCTAGCAACAACATAAGAACCTTGACGGCTTATGAAGCGTCGGTAGATTTTGTATTGTCTGAGCTTAATTTTATGCAATACCAAAGCATAATGGCCAGTACACCAGTTTATAAGCCCCACGAACTGCGATTGTTAAGCGTATCGGCGTCGGATGAAGAAAAAGCATCAATAAAAGATCAGTTGATAAATCAGGCGTTTTTAGTGGCTAAAAATAAAGCTGTGGCTATGGCCAGCGCCGCCGCGCTATGTGATATACGTGTCGCTAAAATGATAGAAAGTACTCATGAAAATAACTCGCCAAGAATGATGCGTCTAGAAATGTCCAGCGATAGTGTTCACGAGACTGAATCAAAGCAAAATATGAGTGTAAATTTAACGGTTAATTGGCTAGCGACTACCTGCGAGTTATAAGGAGTAGAGGCGTTTAAGTAGTGATTTAATTTCTATGTTAGGGACGAAGCTAGTATTTAAATTCAGATTACAGTACTGTGCGGTGATAAAAATAATTATAACTATAACCTCACGTGGATTGCTTCATGAACGATCGCATTGCAATTTGGCTGATTGAAAGTCGAATAAAAATTACTTTATTTTCTTTATTAATTATTATCGGTCTAACCGCCGGTTTATCTCAGCTGCAATTTAACGGCAGCTATAAAATATTTTTTGATGAGGGAAATGAACAGCTCATAGCTCATCAAAAAAATGAAGATACCTACATCAAAAGCAACAATATTCTGTTTGTCTTTGAAGCGCTTAACGGCACTATTTATACCCCAGAGAACCTTGCCAGCGTAGAACGTTTGACCACAGACGCTTGGCAGTTACCTTACTCTAGTCGGGTAGATTCTTTAACCAACTATCAGCATACCGCAGTCATTGAAGACGATTTGATAGTGGCTGATCTAGTAGAGGGTGCAATTGATTTAACGCCTGAGAAGATAGCCGCTATTAAGCGCATAGCGTCCACGGAAGTGGCTTTAGTCAATCGCCTAGTTTCTGATCGTCACCATGCTACGGGTGTCAATGTGGTCTTGAATATGCCAGACGACACCATGCATGCCCAAGGCGAAGCAACGGTAGAATTAGTGGCCGCTGCCCGCCAATTACGTAAAGTGATTGAAGCTGAAAACCCAAATGTTAAAATTCATCTACAGGGTTTAAGTATCGTTAACACCGCGTTTAACGAGTCTGCCGAGTACGATGCTATGTATTTATTCCCGGTGCTGTTTTTATTAATTATCTTCATGTTGTTTGTGATGTTACGTTCAGCATGGTCTGCGCTAGTGACCACCATTGTGATTGTATTGGGTGTGGTAATCAGTGAAGGCTTTGTGGGCTGGATTGGTTACGACATTAACCAAGTTAATGTAATGGCTCCCATTATTATTTTAACCTTGGCAGTGTGTGATTGTGTCCACTTGTTAGCCAGCTATTTGCATCACTTATCGCTAGGTCATGTGAGAAAACAAGCCATGACTGAAGCGATGAAAATTAACCTTCAACCGGTGTTCTTGACTAGCTTTACAACCGCCATTGGCTTTTTGGCTATGAATACATCTGAAGTGCCGCCGTTTCGAGAGTTGGGGAATTTTGCAGCGTTTGGCGTAATGGCTGCATTCTTTTTAAGTGTCACGATCTTACCCGCTTTAGCTATTTGGTTGCCCATGAAAGCTAAGCCAATGGATGAATCTAAGGCCCAATGGTCTAGCCGCTTGGCTGACTTTACGATTAATAAGCGTCATATCATTTTACCAGTTGTACTATTGTTAGCGGCGGGTACTGCGTCATTGACCATGTTAAACGAACTGAACGACAATACCGTGGACTACTTTGACGAAAGCACCGAGTTTCGCCAAGCGTCTGAATTTATGGAAGCCAACTTAACGGGCTTTGATGTGCTGCATTACTCATTAGACAGCGGCGAAGCTGGCGGCGTAAATGAACCTGAGTTTTTGACTAAAGTAGAGTCTTTTGTTAAATGGTATAAATCACAGCCTGAAGTGGTCAATGCATTGTCTTATACCGATACCATTAAGCGTCTTAATCAAAATATGCATGGTGACGATCCTAGTTGGTATAAAATTCCTGAAAGTCGCGAGCTGGCATCTCAGTATCAATTATTGTATGAGTTGTCTTTACCTTACGGGCTAGATTTAAATAACCAAATAGACACAGAGAAGCGCTCTATGTTTATTGGCTTTGGAGTAAAGGGTGTTAAAGCCAAAGGTTTAATAGAGCTAGACCAGCGGGCTCAAGTTTGGTTGGCAGAAAATACGCCCGAGATAGTCGTACCAGCATCTGGTATTTCAACTATGTTTGCCCATGTAGGTAAAAAGAACATCGATTCTATGTTGTCTGGTTCGGTTATTGCCATTGTATTAATTACGCTAACTTTGATGTTTGCTTTTGGTTCTATTAAGTTTGGTCTGTTAAGTTTATTACCTAATGTCTTCCCCGCTATGATTACATTTGGTATTTGGGGGGCGGTAGTTGGCGAAGTCGATTTAGGTGTCGCAGTGGTATTCAGCTTAACGCTGGGTATTGTGGTAGACGATACAGTGCATTTTTTTAGTAAGTACATGCGCGCACGACAGCAACTAGGTAAATCAGCCGCCGATGGTGTTAGGTACGCATTTCATACTGTGGGCAAGCCGTTATTAGTGACCACAATCGTACTGGTGGCTGGCTTCTCTGTGTTAATGATGTCTAATTTTACCGCCAACGCTAAAATGGGCGTGATGATCAGCGCAACCATCTCGATTGCATTGATATTCGACTTTTTGCTGTTACCGGCGCTGCTAATGATGTTTGATAAAAATAACGAATTATCTAAGCCCCAGTTATTAAAGCCTGAGCTATCAAAGTCAGCCGCAGAAACTGAACCAGTTTAATTTAATAAGCTCTTGAGATCTAAGAGCTAGAAACTAAAAAGCCGCTTACTAATAAATAGTTAAGCGGCTTTTTTATGAGTACAGGCTAAGCGCTTTTGCGTCCTTAAGCCGATTGCTGAAACCAAGGCTGTTGTTCGCCAGTTTCACAATAAACTTTAAGCTGTTGCATTAAGGTACCCCAGGTACTGTTGCAGACAGGAAAAAGCCCAGTATCCTTGGCCCAATTCATATGCTTAAAGTCTAATGTACAGCCACCACTTGGGTTTGGTTGAATCTCCCACCAAAGTTCGGTGTCTATCCATTCTTCAGGACCTTGCTCGCATACCCAAAAAACTCGCCGATTAGGTAATAGTTTTTGAGTACGCATAGTAAATACGCTTTTTTCATTATCAAACCAAAGGGTGCTAGTTTGACCCTCTTCAGCTGCCATTTGGCAATGATCAGTCCACCAGCTTTGAATGCCTGATTGCTGGCTAATGGCGTTATACACAGTTTGCTCACTGGCTAGAATGTGTACTTGATGAAGGCTGTCGGCCATTTTCCACTCCTCTTGCTGCTTAGGCAAAACACGGTTTTTGCCGTTTTTATACGGGGGTCAAAAAACCAGCGTTTTTATTCGTTAAGTAAAGACTGCAAATAGCTGGCCAATTTTCATACAGCTAAATATGCCCTTCTAAACATAGCCTTAATGGTACGTAATGCGCTGGTCTGCGGCTGGCGCTTTAGACTTACTTGCACTAAAGTAAAATAATAGACTTTAATGGCTAAGCAACGTATAATGCGCGCCAATTTACACGGTAACAGCAAGCAATGAATCGCTTGTTTTAGCCAAACAAAGAACTCATAAAAAGCGGGATTGGAGCAAGGAAACAGTTAATCTGTAGGCCTGCACCTTTTGTCCCGCTTTTTTACGACCTGTCACTTGTATTGTCACGAGGAAGAAGCATTGTCAAAGCCAGCTATTCTTGCGCTCGAAGACGGTAGTATCTTTAAAGGCATCTCAATCGGTGCTGACGGCAAATCTGTAGGCGAGGTGGTATTTAACACTTCAATGACAGGTTACCAAGAGATTATTACTGACCCTTCTTATTGCCGCCAAATTGTTACTCTAACGTACCCGCATATTGGTAATTACGGAACTACATCAGAAGACGAAGAGTGCGACAGCATTTGGGCCGCTGGTTTGGTTATTCGTGATCTACCTTTAATTGCCAGCAACTTTCGCAGCGAACAGGCTTTAGACGAATACCTTCGTCAACGTAACGTTGTGGGCATTGCTGATATAGACACACGTCGCTTAACACGTATCTTGCGCGAAAAAGGCAGCTTAAATGGCTGTGTAATGGCGGGCGACGATGTTGACGAAGCAAAAGCACTAGAATTAGCCAAAGGTTTTACTGGCCTTAAAGGCATGGATTTGGCCAAGGTTGTATCCACCGATAAAGCATATCCTTGGACTGAAGGTTCTTGGCAGTTAGGTCGTGAGCCTGGTAAGGGTCACGAAAACGTGACAAACACGCCTTATAAAGTAGTTGCTTATGACTATGGTGTGAAACGTAATATTCTACGCATGCTGGCGGATCGTGGATGTGACTTAACGGTTGTACCTGCACAAACCCCTGCAAGTGAAGTATTGGCAATGAACCCTGATGGTATTTTCTTATCAAATGGACCGGGTGACCCAGAGCCATGTGATTACGCGATTGCCGCGATTAAAGAAATTTTAGAAACAGATATTCCAGTATTTGGTATTTGTTTAGGTCATCAGTTATTAGCCCTAGCAAGTGGTGCTAAAACTGAAAAAATGGGCCATGGCCACCACGGTGGCAACCATCCAGTGCAAAACTTGGAAGATAAAACCGTATTGATCACCGCGCAAAACCATGGCTTTGCAGTGTCTGAAAACGGCATTCCAGATAACCTTAAAGTGACTCATAAATCTTTATTTGATGGCACTACTCAAGGCATTCACCGCACTGACAAACCTGCGTTTAGTTTTCAAGGGCACCCAGAAGCAAGCCCTGGTCCACATGATGCAGCGCCATTGTTCGATCATTTCATTGAACTAATCAAAGCCCGTAAAGCTTAATAATTGGAGAGCTAAAAAATGCCTAAACGCACAGACATATTTAGCACTCTGACTATCAAGCAACAGCTATCCACTTTCGACTTGGAGATAAACGATGCCTAAACGCACGGACATAAAGAGCGTTCTAATTATCGGCGCGGGCCCAATCGTAATTGGTCAAGCATGTGAGTTTGACTATTCCGGTGC
>JAWUVO010000066.1:0-31612 GCA_034112325.1 Bermanella sp.
ATTTTTATTTGGGGTGATTTTCTTTTTAACTCGATTTAAAGATATATTAAAGTTTATTACAGCGTTTACTATTGGCCATTCAATTACATTAGTTTTTGCAACGTTGTTAGAGATCAATGCTAATTACTATTTAATTGATGCCATTATTGCCTTAACCGTTTGCTACAAGGCATTTGATAACTTAAACGGCTTCAAAAATCCCTTTCAAATGCAGTCGCCCACCTTAACCTGGATGGTATTTATCTTTGGTTTAATCCACGGTTTTGGCCTTTCTACCCGTTTACAGCAACTACCCCTTGGCACAGATGATCTAGTATTAAAAATCCTTTCGTTTAACGTGGGGGTAGAGCTAGGCCAAATAATCGCGCTGACTATTATGCTGCTGATACTTGCTAGCTGGAGAAAAACAGATTCGTTTACGCGTTTTAGCAAAGCGGCCAATATGGGGCTAATGATACTGGGTGGTCTGTTGTTTATTATGCAGCTACATGGCTATCAGCACAGCCAATATCCAGACGATTTTCCATTAAATAAAGATGATCACTCCCATGTTCACGAAGATATGAACAGTGCATCATCAGCATTATCAGACTATCCTGTTAAGCTTAATTTGAATATTAATTCTGAGGGCATTGATTCTTCGAATGATGAACAATTAACAGATAAAACGTCTGACGATGAACATTCTCATGATGGCGGAAATGCTCACTCGCATTAAATTAATGCCACTTAAAATCAACATCACTTAACATCAATACTATTTAAGGTAATTTTATGAAAATATTTGTTTCAATTTTTGCAACCTTGTTATTACTTACAAGCCAGTTTGCCTATTCTCATAGTGATCATGCTCACGGACCCATTAGCGAAGTTCAGGCGCAAGCTTTGGCCGCCAGTGTGGCATCACAGTTATCGGTTAAAGATGCTGGATTAGGCATTGGGAAATTACCCGCTAGCTGGGCTGAAATTACCCAAGAAAATGTATCCATGCATAAAAAAGGCAATGGTTATTACATTGTCGCTATTAACAACACTAGTGAAAATAAAACACTCTTTGTTCTGTTATCAAATACCGGTAAAGTGTATGACGCGAACTTTACTGGTACTTTCAAAGATTTAAAATAACTATCCATCTAGATATCAGTATATGCACTATTGCTGGCTTGCATCCTCAACCAAGGCATACAATTCACTGCTGCCATCTTTTTTTAATAGTCGAACTTGGTAAGGCATAAACTTATTTCCAACTTCCATTCCTGGGCTGCCTACAGGCATTCCAGGCACACTTAAGCCAATGGAGTCGGCTACCGGGTTAGTTAAAAACTGCTGAATATAGCGTGCAGGAACATGACCTTCAAATACATAGCCTTGTTTTGTCACAGCTGTGTGGCAAGACCTATATTGTGCGCCTATGTTAAGTTTATCTTTTAGTGCGGATAGATCGTTAGGGTGCTCAACTATTACCTTGCTTCCTGCATTTTCTATGTGCTCGATCCAATCTCCGCAGCATCCGCACGATGGGCTTTTGTAGACAGTCATTGTCTGATTAATATCCAGTGTTTTTTTAGCTTCTGAGATTTCATTTGAAGCGTTATTTTCACTGCAAGCCGATATAAAAAAAGCTACTGTAATTAATATTACTTTTATTAAAATTGATTTCATTTTTGTCACACTTAAGTTATTAATCTTTAATGGTGCTTTGCTGAATTATTGGTACGCGCAGTTAAAACCTGATACTGATTAGCCGTCAGCATGGGTAGGCGTTTAAGAAAAGCCACCATGTTCCATATTCTTTCATCGTCATGTCCTGGTGCCCAAGCGGGCATGCCTGATGCCTTAATGCCATGTTTAATTATCCAAAACCGGCGTTTATCGGCAGCATTTTCACTTTCACTATATCGATTTAGGTTCTCTTCCAAGGCTAAGTTTGGCGGCGTAGGATATAAACCTAAACTGAAGTCGCTAGATATTTTCCCTGGCTTAAGATGGCAGCTTGAACACATATCGTTATAGTCGGCACCACCGGCCAATAACCGATTAGAATCGTTAAGATTTTCTGGTACGGCAACATCACTAGCTGATCGGGCAATGGACTGCTCTCTCAGCGTTTGTAGTATCCATTCAGTAGCTTGATAGTGTGGTTTATCAGCACCCATGGGGTACAAGCCTGAATATAGAAACGCGGCCGCTGCAATCAAAACTATGACTGTAACAACTGCCACTCGTTTAATGTAAGCTTTTGCACCATTAACAGCCATATTAATGTTGGTGCTCATCAGGTTTTTGAGTTTTCATGTCCATAGACTTTTTCTCATGCATGCGTGATGTTTCTCTTGTGTCCATATCTGAATGTTTGTTTTTCATGTCATGCATATTTTTCATGTCATGTTGCTTCATATTACCGCCCATTGAGCATTGCTTCATCATGGCCTGAACCACGGGGTCATTCATATCCATATTGCTGTGATCCATGGCAGCGCAGTTGGGTTTTTCATTGTCTTGCATATGCTCAGACGGGTCGTGAGCAAATGAAGTGGTGGCAATCAGCAGTGTTGCTGCTAAGCCCATTGAAGTAATCATTTTGCTTTTCATGTTCTTCATGTTTTTTCCTTTTGTTAAAACCAAAACCGTAAGCCAGCTAGATATTCTGTATCTGTAACCGAGCTGCCAGTGCTTCGAATTAAATCAGCGGTATCGGCAAAACTACGCTGCCACTGAACACCTACATAGGGAGCAAATTGACGACTCACTTCATAGCGCAGACGTACACCAATTTCACCACTTGTTAAGCCTGAGCCAATACCATTGTCCAGGTCCTCTTTGCCATAGGCGCTTAATTCAGCACGAGATTGTAAAACCAAACGCTGGGTAAGCAGTAATTCATACTCTGCCTCCATGGCTAGTGCGGTTCTACCGTCTTCACCTAGATAAGCGCTAGCACTTACTTCAAACCAGTAAGGGGCTAAACCTTGTACACTTACTGCTAGCCATTGCCTGTCTGTGCCTTCTTCATTTAGATCTAATCGTATACCTAACTGACCATCAAAATAAGCGTTAAATGCTTGACTATATAAAACATCGGATTGCATTTCTTCTAAGCTACCGCTTGAAAAATCGCCTTCTGTTTTAATCACTAAACGATTGAAGGTTGTGCCGTACCAAGCCTGCACATCAAACACAGTGGCTTCACTTTCGGTGTCGTATTCCAGCCGATCCCCGATTACCGCCCAAAAAGCATGCTCATCGGCTAGCTTTAATTGACGCGGGCCTGACTGAGCATAAGGTCCCTCAGTTAAAGTGTAACCGTTAGAGTAAGCATGGGGGTCGCGAGCATTTTTTGGAGCATCGCCCCCTTGTGGCTGCATGCTGCTATTGGATGAATGATCCATGCCTGACATGTTTGAATGATCCATTGTTTTATTGGTGTTTTGCATAGCAGACATATCATGGCCTGAGTGCATATCATGCTCTTGGCTTAGTGCCATAGAACTGCTGGCAAGTGCAGCAATAACCAGCGTATGTGCAAGTGCTCTCTGAGCTAACAAATTATGGGCTATTAATTTATAAGTTAACTTCATGATACGACCACCTCGCGGAACATGCCCGCATCCATATGAAACAACAAATGACAATGCCATGCCCATCGGCCTAAATCGTGTGGGGTGGTTAAAAAGCTAATGCGTTGTGCAGGTTGAACCTGAATAGTATGGCGGCGAACGGTTAGTGTTCCGTCATCACTTTCTAAGTCACTCCACATGCCATGTAAATGCATTGGGTGGGTCATCATGGTGTCATTTTGTAAGATCACACGAACACGTTCACCTTGCTTCATGGCGACCGGGGTGCTTTCACCAAACTCCAACCCATCAAAAGACCAGCTATAACGTTCCATATTGCCGGTAAGATGCAGTTCGATTTCTCGCGTTGGGGTGCGCTGGTCATCTAAGGTGCCATTAACTGACCGCAGATCGGCTAATGTCAGTACTCTGCGTCCGTTCTCACGCAAGCCAATACCTGGGTCGTCTAGATTAGTGCGCGGAGTATCCACTCGCATATCCACCGACGGGCCGTATTCTGTTTTTGCATGGTTTACTGACTGAGAAGGCTTTGCCAATGGATTGCTATGGTCCATTTTCATGTCCATGCTGCCGTGGTCCATTTTCATGCCGTGTTCGCTATGATCCATTTTCATTTTGTCTTGTGTCATGGCTCCATGATCCATCTTGCCCATCATGTCTTTCATAGCCAACCATTCCACTGGGTCTAGTTTGGGTACTGGCGCGGTTAAACCAGCGGCCACCGCTAAGGTGCCACTGGCATACCCGGTGCGATCCATACTTTGCGCAAACACCGTATAAGCCTGCTGTTTAGGTTCAACGATCACATCGTAGGTTTCCCCTGGCCCAAAGCGGAATTCATCAACACTGACCGGTTTCACATTTTGCCCATCGGCCTGTACCACACTCATTTTTAAGCCAGGAATACGCACATCATAAAAGGTATTACTTGAGCCATTTATACAGCGTAACCGAACTCGTTCGCCGGGCTTAAATACCCCGGCCCAATTTCCTGTGGGGGTAGTGCCATTCATTAAATAGGTTATAGCCGAAGAAGAAAGATCGGCAAGATCAGTTGGGCTCATGCGCATTTGGTTCCACATTTTGCGTTTATCTAACGCCGCAGAAACCCCCATGGTAGAAACGTCTTGAAAAAAATCTTTAACGGTAGGCTGACTAAAATTATAAATATCACCTTGCACTTTAAGCTTAGCAAATACGGCCATAGGGTCTTCATCGGTCCAGTCAGATAACAGCACCACATGCTCTCTATCGGCCACTATGGTGTCTTTGGCGCGGGGTTCAATAATTAATGCGCCGTACATGCCTGTCATTTCTTGAAAACCACTGTGAGAGTGATACCAATACGTGCCACTTTGCTGAAGTTTAAATTGGTAGGTAAAGGTTTCTCCGGGTGCAATGCCGTTAAAACTAATGCCCGGCACGCCATCCATTTCATAAGGTAGTATAATGCCGTGCCAGTGAATTGAAGTAGCCACAGATAAGCGGTTAGTGACTTTAATAGTCACTGTATCGCCTTCACGTAAGCGCAAAGTAGGGGCCGGAATTGAGCCGTTAATAGTGGTGGCCAAACGCGCGCGGCCCGAAAAGTTTACCGGGGTTTGCCCCACCTCAAGCTCGATGAGACTACCACTTAGTTCTGGGGTTTTATGAAACCCTGAGTTACTTATCTGTTGATTGGTGTGCTGGTTGGCCTGCAACATAGTCGGTGCAGTTGCCATTACGCCGCCTGCGGTAAGGCCTTGCACAAAACGACGTCGGGACAGTGCCATAGCATGTGTGGTGCGCGGTTTTGACTGCTTCATGTTACAACCTCCTATCAAGTGATGATTAATGATCTTGTTATATTTCACTTATACTAAGTTATTAACACTGACCTAGGCATGACCTAAAGATGACAATATTGTAATGTTCACGTCATCTTCAAGTGCGCTTGGTCATATATGATAAGTTATAATAGTTTGGCTGGCTTTAATGAATCTAGGGGAATGCAATGCGACTGTTAATTGTCGAAGACGAATTTAAAACCGGCAATTACTTGCAGCAAGGGCTAAGCGAAGCTGGCTTTCAAGTAACGCTGGCTCGCACTGGTTTAGACGGCCACCACCATGCTATGACAGAAGAGTTTGACCTTCTTATTCTAGACGTCATGCTGCCTGACGTTGATGGTTGGAAAATTTTAGAATCATTCCGTCAAGCTGGGCGAAATACCCCCGTACTGTTTTTAACGGCCATGGATAGCATTGACGATCGTGTTAAGGGTTTAGAGTTAGGTGCAGACGATTACCTAGTTAAACCGTTTGCTTTTGCAGAAGTACTGGCAAGGGTGAGAACACTATTACGTCGAGGTCAGGCACCGGTCATATCCAATGAGCTGCAAGTGGGTGACCTAATTATGAACTTGCCGCGACGCAGGGTTACCAGAAGTGGTCAGAAAATTAGTTTAAGTCACAAAGAGTTTTGTTTATTAGAACTCCTAATTCGACGCAAAGGAGAGGTGTTACCAAGGTCGCTAATAGCTTCTCAAGTGTGGGATATGAATTTTGATAGTGATACAAATGTAATCGATGTGGCTATTCGCCGTTTGCGCAAAAAAATTGATGACGAATTTGAGCCAAAATTAATTTTTACCGTGCGTGGAATGGGCTACAAATTAGATTTAGAGGATGATGGCAATGAAGTATAAAGCTCGTTCATTATCACTTACTTTACGGGTGATTTTATTTGTAGCCACAGCATTTACTATTAGCTTAATTCTAATCAGTACGCTGGTGCTTTCTTCAATTGAGCATCATTTTTTAAAGCAAGATGCCAGTGAAATTAACGTCATAACGCAATCTATAATTTCTACTATAAAGCAATCACTTGAAGACAGTAATGGATTGTCTGAATCTCTGTCACATGCTATTTCTGGTCACCATGGTGTGTATTATCAAGTAGAACGTAATGGAAAACTTTTATTTAGCACAGTCGGTATAGATTTTCGACAGGTCACATCTGACTTCCCTATGTTAGAAAATATATCGGAACAAAATTTAATGTCATGGGTCAGCCAAGAAAAAGGCTATCGCGGTGCGGTTGTGGCCACCACTATTAGTTCACAGGATTATAGAATCACCAGTGCCATTGATATGAGCTTCCATCAATATTTTTTGAGTAAATTTAAACAAAGTCTCGCTCTTATAATGTTAGGTGCTGCAGTATTTACACTTTTGGCAGTTTGGTTAGGTATTCATCAGGGCCTAAAACCACTTAGGGGGCTAAGTGAAAGAATGGGGATTGTGAAAACTAATAAACTTGACCTTCGGCTTGACCCATTAGCGGCCCCTATTGAATTAGAAAACTTGGTTATATCTTTTAATCACATGCTGGCACGTTTAGAACAAGGTTTTGTTAGGCTTTCAGATTTTTCTGCTGATATAGCCCACGAACTTAGAACACCACTGACAAATATCACTACTCAAACCCAAGTAGGCTTAAGTAAAGCCCGCAATGCCGAAGAATACAGTGAACTACTGTATTCAAACTTAGAAGAATTAGAACGTTTAAGCAAAATGATTAGCGACATGCTGTGGTTGGCAAAAAGTGAAAATGGCTTGCTAAGATTAAATTTAGATAAAATTAATATAGTTAATGAAATTAAAACACTGTTTGATTTTTTTGATGCATTGGCAGAAGAGCGTCATATAACCCTTAGCCATAAGGGAGCCGCTGCTAACATTTGTGCCGATCAAGAATTATTACGACGTGCTTTGAGCAATTTATTATCGAATGCCATTCGTCATGCGTCAGAAGGCACTGAAATAGTGATTTCAGTTTTAGACAAAGGCAATGACAGTGTAGATATTTCAATTACAAATACCGGAACTCATATCCCTGAACAGGATTTAGAACGAATTTTTGAGCGCTTTTATAGAGTAGATTCTGCGCGGCAGCGCCATAGTGACGGAGCGGGATTAGGACTCTCTATCGTAAGGTCTATTATTGAAGCTCATGGGGGTTTTATTCATGCGTCGTCCATCGGTGAGCAAATAATAATGAAAATTACTCTGCCCATCGACGCTAGAGCTAATCAGAATAGATAGTTTTTATCAAAGCAAACATTATCAATCAGTATGGTTACCAGCGTCAGTCTTTTCATCTTTGTGCTTGACCTGTGTGTTAGACATAGGTGTAAGCTATAAGAATATAAAGTACTTCATCTAGTTTAACTATGTATCTAACTAAGAAACTAACTAAGAATCTAACTTACCAGGAGCCAAGTCATGCGAGTCAGTGAGCTAGCAAAGACCTTAAATATAACGCCTGATACCGTTAGGTTTTATACCCGTAATCAAGTACTCAAACCGATTAAAAGTAAAGAAAATGGCTATAAAGAATATGGCGATAAAGATATCAGCCGTTTGCGCTTTGTATTAAATGCAAGGCAATTAGGATTTTCGGTAGAAGATATTAAAGTTATTTTAGCCGAATCAGATAAAGCAATTTCGCCCTGTGATACTGTCAAGCGTCTAATTGAAAAAAGGCTGGATGAAACAGAACAGCGTTTTTTAGAAGTTCAAAGGCTCAGAGATCGCATGCAGCAAGCCATTAAAGAATGGGAAACACTTCCTAATAAAGCACCAGGTAAACATAATATTTGTCATTTAATAGAAGACTTTGAAATTCCGCCAGAATTACTAGGGACTAAATAGGAGAAATTTTATGAATTCAAAAAACTCAAACAAAACATCCTGCTGTAGTGGTAAAACTAAAACAACTTCTGAGGATATAACTCAAATAGGTCAGTCGAATATAGATCACGCCAGTACCCAGCAAGAGTTAATAATTGAGGGAGCTAGCTGCGCCAGTTGTGTAAGTAAGATAGAAAAATCATTAAAGCAAGTAGCGGGGGTCACTTCAGCAGAAATGAACCTGGCCCAACGCACCGTCAGCGTTACTGGCTCGGCTAAAAGTGACAAGCTCATTGTTGCAATCGAGAAGGCTGGTTATCACGCCAAGGTAAGTACGGCGGCAAGTGAAGACGATGCTCAAAGCGAAAAAGAAGCCGCCGACAAAATCTATTACAAACGCCTAATACGTGATATGGGAATTGCATTGTCAGTGGGTATCCCACTGATGGTTTATGGCCTTGTGGTGGGTGAAATGACGGTTAGTACCACCACCGAGCAGCTGGTTTGGCTGTTAATAGGAATGCTTACTCTAGGAGTGATGGTATTTTCAGGAAAGCATTTTTACGTTGGTGCTTGGCAGTCGTTTAAAAACCACTCGGCTAACATGGATACGTTAATTGCATTGGGCACAGGGACCGCTTGGCTATATTCAATGGTAGTTGTGTTTGTTCCAGAAGCGGTGCCAGAAATGGCTCGACACGTTTACTTTGAAGCAACAGCCATGATCATAGGGTTAATTAATTTGGGCTTAGCTTTAGAATTAAAAGCACGGGGCCGTACTTCTGAAGCCATCAAGCGTCTTATCGGCTTGCAGCCTAAAACAGCCCGAGTCATTCGTGATGGTATAGAAGTGGATATTCCCATCGATCAAGTAATGCTTAACGATGTAGTTCGGGTTCGTCCCGGTGAAAAAATTTCAGTGGATGGAAAAGTAATAGAAGGTCACAGTGCGATTGACGAGTCGATGCTCACAGGCGAACCCATGCCTGTAGAAAAAACAGTGGGCACTGAAGTGGTCGCTGGCACCATAAATAAAACCGGTTCTATTTTGTTTGAAGCCACAAGGGTCGGTAAAGACACTGCGCTGGCACAGATTATTAACATGGTGAAGCGTGCGCAAAACTCGAAGCCGTCTATTGGCCGTTTAGCTGATGTGATTTCAGCTTATTTTGTCCCCGTTATCATGATTATTGCAGTGGCAAGTGCTTTGATATGGCTAAACTTTGGGCCAGAACCGGTTATCGCATATGCAATAATTTCGGCCACCACAGTACTCATTATTGCTTGCCCTTGTGCGCTTGGACTAGCGACGCCCATGTCGGTAATGGTGGGTGTGGGCAAAGCGGCTGAAGCAGGGGTTTTAATTCGTAATGGTGAAGCCCTACAAACAGCATCAAAAATAAGCGCCATGATTTTAGATAAAACAGGCACCATTACTTTAGGTGCGCCCAAGGTGACAGATGTGATATTGGCAGGAGAGTTTGACCAAGCTACTGTGTTGAAACTAGCCGCCACATTAGAAAGCGGTTCAGAGCACCCGCTGGCCATGGCCATTGTAGAATCGGCTCAAGAACAGGGTTTTCTTCCAGAGAAAGAGAAACAGCAAGAATCAGAAAATGGCATCGATAAAGTAAGTAACTTTAAAGCAATTGCAGGTCATGGTGTACAGGCCGAAGTGAATGGTAAAGCGTTACTATTTGGCAATGAAAAATTAATGCACGAGCAAGGTGTCGAGATAGGTGACTTTGTGGCTAAAGCTCAGGCCTTAGCCGCCGAAGCTAAAACCCCCATGTATTTTGTTATCGATAATAAACTGGCCGCTATTATCGCTGTCGCAGACCCTATTAAAGAAGATTCAATCGCGGCTATTAAGCGCTTACAAAATAATGGTATTCGAGTCGTTATGCTGACGGGAGACAACCGAGATACCGCCAAAGCCGTGGCCAAAAAAGTGGGTATTACTGAGTTTTTTGCTGAGGTGTTGCCAGAACAAAAATCTGAAAAAGTCCAAGAACTGCAAATGCAAGGTGAAATTGTTGGCATGACAGGAGACGGCATTAACGATGCCCCAGCACTGGCCATTGCCAATGTAGGGTTTGCTATTGGCACAGGAACCGATGTGGCTATTGAAAGTGCTGACATTACTTTAATGCGAGGCTCACTTCATGGTTTGGCAGACGCTATTGCGGTGAGTAAAGCAACGCTGCGGAATATAAAGCAAAATTTATTTGGTGCGTTTATTTATAACGTGGCCGGAGTGCCGTTTGCAGCCGGAATTTTGTATCCATTTTTTGGCCTGTTGCTTAGTCCTGTTATCGCAGGCGCAGCCATGGCATTTTCATCTTTAACCGTTGTCACTAATGCAAACCGTTTACGCTTTTTTAAAGCGGAACAACATTAACCAATAAATAATTGTGAATTAGGAGAATGAATAATGATGATAATCAACCTTGCTGGCCTGTTACTAATTGCATTAATTGTGTGGTGGTTTTGGTTATATAAATCAGAAGAAGCAGAAGTTGCAGAGGATGGGCTGGTTATTACCGTTGAAAATGGAACCTACTCACCAGCAAGAATTACAGTAGCAGCAGACAGCCCCACAGAAATAACATTTTTACGTAAAGACCAATCACCTTGCTCAGAAACCTTGTTGATTCCAGACTTACAAATTAGTGATTCACTGCCGCAGAATAAATTAAAAACCATATCCCTTCCAGCCATGAAGGCTGGGACCTATGATTTTCATTGTCAGATGCAAATGTACCGAGGGCAAATAACAGTTCAATAGAGGGTCGGTAAAGTAGGATAGTTTTCTGGAAAAATAAATGCTTAAATACATTTTAGGCTAAGTCCAGCATTTACAATTTATGGCAGTGGCATAATACGGGGTATTTCAGTGGTCGAAAAACAATATTTGTCAGCCCAAGGCTTATTAGAAGATTCGTTTGAGCTGGCGTCAATAATAGTCGAAAGTGGTTTTCGCCCAACGTTTATGATCGCTGTCTGGCGTGGTGGTGTGCCAATGGGCATAGCCGTGCAGGAATTTTTAAGCTTTCATGGTATCGAAACCGACAATATAGCTATTCGTACATCGTCTTACGCGGCTGGTATTGATATGCAGTCACGCGAGGTGCGTGTGCATGGTTTAAACTATTTGATGAAAAATATAAAACATCAAGACAGCCTTCTTATTGTTGATGATGTTTTTGATACTGGCCGTTCAATAGAGGCTATTTTAGATGAATTAAAACGCCGTACCCGCCTTAATATGCCTCACGATGTTCGTGTTGCTGTGCCGTATTACAAGCCCAGTCGTAACCTTACCAATCGTGAGCCCGATTATTTCATTCATGAAACAGAAGCATGGATAAAATACCCACATTCACTTGAAGGGCTTACTCGCGATGAAATTGCTAAAGGTCGCCCGGCGTTATTTGAGATAATAAAAGATCACCTACCGGCCGATATTTAAACGGCCTAAGACACTTAATTATAGCTAATTAGTGGTTGTTTTTTAGTCAGTTAACTCAGCTAATTCCGCTTAGATAGATTAAACCCACTTAATGCCCCGTATTAGAGGTGAAAGCTTGCTCAGTATTGAGTAAAATGCGCGCCTATTACTATTTATCGAGCAGTCTAATGAGCCGGGATAATATTTACTCCCAAGATCACCAAGCCCTTGAAGCATTTGCGTTTGACGATGCGGTGGCTCGTGTATTTCCCGATATGATTAAACGCTCGGTGCCTGGCTACAGCATGATTATTCCTATGATAGGGGTTATCACCGAGCAATATGCACAAGCCAACACACATTTATACGATTTGGGTTGCTCGTTAGGCGCATCGCTATTGGCAATGCGACACGGGGTAAACGTAGAAAATTGTACCGTGGTGGGCATTGATAATGCCGCGGCCATGCTCAAGCGCTGCCAAAGCTATGTGGATATTGACGATGCCATTGCCCCTGTAGAGTTATACGAAGGGGACATAACTGCTTTTGAATACAAAAAGGCGTCGGTTATTACACTTAATTTTACCCTTCAATTTATCCCGTTAGAAAAACGCCACGCGCTAATTCAGCAATTGTTTGATGTGTTAGAACCGGGTGGTGCTTTGATATTGTCAGAGAAAATTTGCTTTGACGAACCCGAGCAGACTCTGCAGCAAGAATTACATTGGGATTTTAAGCGAGCCAATGGCTACAGCGACCTAGAAGTGAGCCAAAAGCGCAGTGCTCTAGAAAATGTATTGGTACCAGAGACCGCACAAGCACATATTGATAGGTTGAAATCTGTAGGCTTTTCACAAGCCTGTAGCTGGTATCAATGTTTTAATTTCACCTCTTTTATTGCTGTAAAATAAATTTATGACGACACCTTTTTCAGAAAATTGGTTCTTAGAGTTTTATGCCGACCTGATTGAATTCATGTTGGACAACGAAAATAACTTCACCAAATGGGGTGATATTTTACATCAACAGCTACATGAATTTTATGTGGCCAACCCCCATGGTGATATGGTGCGCTGGAAAGCGTCCTACGATCAGTTACCTACCGTAAAGGGGGTTAAGCAAGAGTTAAATACTAGCGCAATTACGTTTTTGTCAGACCAGTTTAGCAAACAAGACAACGACAATTTAACACAAGCATTAAAGGGCTTATTGCCCTGGCGAAAAGGTCCGTTTCAATTTTTTGATACTAAGGTCGACACCGAGTGGCGCAGCGATTGGAAATGGGATCGAATTAAAGAGCATTTAGCCCCTATGCATGGTCGTATTGTGCTAGATGTAGGCTGCGGCAGTGGTTACCATATGTGGCGAATGCTTGGAGCAGGCGCTAAGCGAGTAGTGGGGGTTGATCCAAGTAAGTTATTTTTTTGGCAATTTGAAGCGGCAAAAAAATACGCTAAGGAAGCCTCTAACAATGCTAATATTCCAGTGCATTTATTGCCGTTTAAATTAGAAGATGTACCAGCAAAATTAGCGGCGTTTGATACGGTGTTTAGCATGGGAGTACTTTATCACCGGCGTTCACCTTTGGACCATTTAACCGAATTAATGCAAGTGCTTAGGCCTGGTGGCGAAGTAGTGCTAGAAACCTTAGTAATAGAAGGTGAAGAAGGGCAGGTGTTAGTGCCTGACGATCGTTATGCCATGATGCGTAATGTTTGGTTTTTACCCAGCGCGGCTACTTTGTGCCAATGGATGCGACGTTTAGGCTTTAAAAATGTGCGTATAGTAGAGCAAAACTACACATCGCTAGAAGAGCAAAAAGCGACTCAGTGGATGTCCTATAATTCATTAAAAGATTTTTTAGATCCTAACGACATTACTAAAACCGCAGAAGGCCATCCAGCGCCTTTACGTGCCACTATTATTGCCAATATATAAGATTTTAACCACCTACTGGTTTGGCTCTGCTGGTAGTTGTTTTAGGCTTTTGTTATGCTCGAAACTCGCCAGCATTAGTTACCTTGTTTTTTGACTTTCACATATTGCAGTTGGGCCGAGTTATTATGATCAAATCTATCTATTCCCGTATTATTTCAGGTACTTTATGTGCCGTTTTTTCCTCGGCTGTATTCGCCGATTACGACACGTTTTTCATTGAAGCCTCTCAAGGAGATGCTATCTCTCATGCTCGCCTAGGTATGGGTGAAACTCCTTCTGCCGCTAATGGCGAAAAAGTGACCAGCATGCTGTATCTAAGTTACTTTCAAAGTGATGATATCGTAAAAGCCGATAATGTTAATTTAGGCATGCAAAAGGTCGAAATTATAGCAATAGGCGCTGGCGGCTTTGGCTATCTTGACGACCCACAGAAAAATGGTGGAGCAGAATTTGGCTTTGAGTTGGTGAATACAAAGTTTAAAGATCAAAGTTCTGAATACGATAAATCTGGGCTTGGATTCAAAACTCAATTATTTATTCCCATAGCAGGTGGTTTGCAAAGTAATATAGGGTTTAATTTACGTCCATTCTTTTTATCAACAGACTGGGACGATCAATCAGATTTAGAAGTAGAATACCAAGCTGGGCTTGAATACGCCTTTAATTGGGATGTAGCTTTATACACTCACTATCGTAAATTAGAAATTCATACCGAAGAGCAAACCATATCGTTCGCCGAAGATGTTGTAATTGGTTTTCGTGCACGCTTTTAAATAAACGCTAGTTTCAGCTTAGTTAGAATTTAATCCTCATTAAATTAAGAGCGAATAATGTCAGAGCAGCTAATAGACAAGTTTAATCGAGTAGTCGATTACGTTCGCATATCGGTAACCGATCGCTGTGATTTTCGTTGTGTTTATTGCATGGCTGAAGACATGGTCTTCGCGCCTAGGTCAGAAATATTAACATTAGAAGAAGTAGGATTAATTGCCAGAGCGTTTGTTGAATTAGGCGTAGCTAAGATTCGACTCACAGGGGGAGAGCCTCTGGTCAGAAAAGGTATTGTGGGACTTGTTGAAAACTTAGCTAAGCTAGACGGTTTAAAAGAACTGAATATGACCAGTAATGGCAGTCAGCTCCCTACGTTAGCGCAACCATTGAAAGATGCTGGTCTAGATCGCTTAAATATCAGTTTAGACAGCCTACAAGCTGATCGGTTTAAAGCATTAACTCGAACGGGTAATTTAGATACGGTTTTGACTGGAATTCAATCTGCTAAACAAGCTGGCTTTAAACGCATAAAACTAAATGCTGTGGTATTAAAAGGCCAGAATGACGATGAAATTATCGATCTAATAGAGTTTATTCGAAGCAATGAACTGGATATTAGCTTTATAGAAGAAATGCCTTTGGGCCAGATCGATCATCACGACAGAGAACAAACCTTTATAGATAGTGCCTATATACAAGGCGTAATAGAACAAAGCCACCATATGAAACCCATTGATGATACTAGTGGTGGGCCAAGCCGCTATTGGGGTTTTAGCGATGGCCATAAAAGTAGAGTTGGTTTTATATCTCCTCACAGTCATAACTTTTGTGGTACCTGCAATAGAGTCAGAGTTACGGCTAAAGGACAGCTTTTATTATGCTTAGGAAACGAGCACAGTGTGGACTTAAAAGCAGTTGTTAGACAATACCCTGATGATTTAGAACCTTTAAAAAATGTGATACGCGAAGCCATGATGATAAAACCAGAGCGTCATGACTTTGATCTAGCACAAGACGTTCAAATCTTACGCTTTATGAACACCACTGGTGGTTAGCCATTATGTTTTTACAGACTGTTTTTTTACCTGCTATGTTTTTATCTATTAAGTTTAAGTCTCTAATCAATTAAGTTTAAGTCTCTAATCAATCAATTAATTATCCAGATGGAAAAATGTAAATGCTAAGTTATCGTCATGGATTTCATGCGGGCAATCATGCCGATGTATTAAAACATTGGGCTTGTGTATTAATGGCTGAGTACATGGGCCAAAAAGGAAAACCATTTTGGTATGTAGATACCCACAGTGGCGCAGGTATTTATAGTTTAGACAGCGATGAATCGTTAAAAACAGGCGAACATGAAGGTGGTATAAGCGCTATATGGGGACAAAAAGCCCCAGCTATATTTGACTCATATTTTAGCATCATTAAAACTTTGAATCAGGGGCAGCGGTTAAAACTTTATCCAGGTAGTCCATGGTTTGTGAGTAAATGCTTAGATACAGGCGACCGTGCTCGATTATTTGAATTACACCCACAAGATTTTAAATTACTTAATAGAAATTTTGGTGGCGACCGAGCAATAAAAACAGAGATGTTAGACGGCTTTACTGGTTTGAAGTCTATACTGCCACCGCTAACAAAAAGAGCATTAGTGGTTATTGATCCACCGTACGAGCAAGCCAAAGAATACGAAATGGTAGTGGATAACGTAGCACAAAGCCTGAAGAAATTTGCTACTGGTGTTTATGTGGTTTGGTATCCACTGATTAATCGCAACAATAAACAAAATGCCAGTGAAAAAATGCTAAGTAAATTGAAAAAGCTAGGAGCTAAAAGTACCTTAGAAGTTAATTTTCTGGTGAGTGGTAAAGACGAAGATGCAGGCATGTATGGCAGTGGTTTATTTATTATAAATCCACCATGGAATTTAGAGCGCCAGCTGAATGAAGGTTTACCATTTTTGCTTGAAAAACTAGGAAAAAGTAATAAAGCTGAATTTAATGTGGAATACACCGAGCCTTAATTTTATTCATATTATTCGTTATCTCTCTCACGCCAATTAGTATAACGACTGTGCATACGCTTACTAATTTTTTGCGTATGCTCTTCAAATTGGTCTACGCCAAATAATACTAATACCACCACAAGCGACAATTTAATTGCACTAGCAAGTTGGCCTATTCCAATGCAAATACCAATAGCCGCTAACGCCCAAATAGTCGCCGCACTCGTTACCCCATAAACACTTCGCCCCTTACTTAACATTACCCCGGCACCTAAAAAACCAATGCCAGTAATAATTTGACCTATTATTCTAGACGGGTCAGTCATGGCAGCATCCTTTGACACATAGGTAGAGCTGGCCATAAATATATAGGTACCAAAAATAATTAAGCTACAGGTTCGTATACCAGTAGGTTTGCCTTTTAATTGTCTTTCCAGACCAATTAAGCCACCACACAATAAAGCGGTAAAAATCGACGCCCAAGAAAATGGGGTTATATCTAATATTAAATTTATATCCATGTATTAAAAATAGTCGAAGCACGGGGACTTATCCATTTATTAGTCAAAAATCTAGAACAGATAATAAGGATATGATACTTTCAGGTTACTTTATTAGTGTTATCGTTTTAATTAATTATCATTTTTACCATTTAGGATCTATCCATGATTACAGGTTTTGACTACGGAACAAGCAATTGTGCAGTAGGTGTACAGACTGCACAAAAAAAAGTAGAACTTGTGGCGTTAGATCAAAATAAATACTTTATGCCATCTACCTTATACTCATTAGATCGTGAAATAATTTGTGAGCAAGTAGGTCTGAAAATAGCAGATCAGCAGATCAAGAATGAATTTATTCAACTTCGTAAAGCTCAATTAGGTCGAGCAAGCTTTGTCCGTCGAGAGGAAGGTTTTGACCCTAGTGAGCAAAGTTTATACATTGGGTATGATGCTTTTGAACAATATTTGTCGTTACCAGGTGAAGGCTACTTTGTTAAATCGCCAAAATCTTTTTTAGGCGCCAGTGGATTGCGCCCTGAGTCTATTTGTTTTTTTGAAGATATTGTAACGGCAATGATGATGGGTATTAAGCAGCGAGCTGAAGCAAAATTAAATGCAAAAATTACTCATACTGTAATTGGTCGTCCGGTAAATTTTCAGGGGTTAAATGCTGAAAAAAGTAATAAACAAGCTATTGAAATTTTAACCATTGCTGCTAAGCGTGCAGGATTTAATTATGTAGAATTTTTGTTTGAACCAATTGCAGCCGGATTGAATTTTGAAGCGTCATTAACCAGTAATAAAACAGTATTAGTAGTTGATGTTGGTGGTGGTACCAGTGATTGTGCCATGGTAAAAATGGGGCCAGACCATAGGAATAAAACTCAAAGAGAGCAGGATTTCATTGGTCATAGCGGTGAACGAATTGGTGGCAACGATTTAGATATACAATTGGCTGGTAAGTACTTAATGCCATTATTTGGTATGCAGTCAGATTTAAAAAATGGCTTGCACATGCCACCCCAGCCATTCTTAGATGCAGTAAAAACAAACGATGTAGGTGCTCAGGCTAATTTCAATGATAAAAAAATGACCGCTCACCTTCGTCAGCTATTACTTGACACCACTGAACCTGAACTACTGAAACGTTTTATTAAAATGCGTAATAATAAACAAAATCACCATGTTGTACGCAGTGCCGAACAAGCTAAAATTGCATTATCAAACATGGAGACTCAGTCAGTTGATCTTTCTTACATAGAAGATCTTTTAGATCAAAAGGTAAACCGTGAACAGTTCGCCCATGCCATTGCTCGACCTTTATTAAAAATTACTAACCTAATGGAAGAAGCGATCAATCAAGCAGGTTGTCCACCAGATATTATTTATGTAACAGGAGGCTCAGCGCAATCACCTGTTATAAGGCAAGCCATTGAAGCTAAATTAGGAAAAATTGAAGTACTAGACGGAGATCACTTTGGTAGCGTGGCATCAGGTTTAACCGTTTGGGCTAACCGAATATTTGCTTAAAGATTAAATAAACACAGTATTATTAAATTTTACCCATAAAAAAACCGCATATGCGGTTTTTTTATTATCTATTTTTTAACAAGTTTTATTCGTAAGTACAAAAGTAAGCGGTTGCTACTTCTACTTTCACGTTAAATGACACATTAGCGTCTACGTTAAAGCTTTCGCCTTGCTTAAATGTTACCCACTCAGTGCTACCTGGAAGTTTAACTGTTAAAGCGCCACTAACTACGTTCATAGTTTCGTATTGATTAGTACCAAACTCATAGTCGCCTGGGGCCATAACGCCTAAAGTAGCTGGAAGAGTTTCAGTTTGGAAGGCGATAGATTTTACGTTGCCGTCGAAATATTCGTTTACATTAAACATATTTGAATCCTATTATTTAGATGATGTATAAAGGTTATTAAATTTGGAGGCGGATTCTATCATTGTCCCGTCTCAGAATAAATATCTAACCCCTTAGGATGTTCAAAAAATAGCCAGTATTGCTCTCTTCTATTAGAATAAATATCTAATCTCTCACTTATCAGTATGTTCAAAAAATAGCCAGAGTGGCTCTATCGTTTACAGCAAGCTATATCAGCACTGACTTTATAAGTCGCTTTCCATTAGAATATGGCAATCTAACAAGGTCAGTGATTGTGCAGTTAACTCAACAACAAACAGATATTATCCAGCACGATCATAGCCATGCTAAAGTGGTTGCGGTGGCCGGTGCGGGTAAAACCACTACTTTAGCCTTGTTCATTCAACAGCGATTAGCCATGGGTGTAAATCCTAAGCGTATGCTGGTGATAATGTACAATAAATCAGCACAACTAGATTTCACTCAAAAGCTAAACCAAATAATGGCCCCAACTCGTGGGCGACTTCCTCAAGTACGAACATTTCATAGTCTGGCCCTCAAAATTTATCAAGGCTTAATAGCCGATAGTTTATTGCCTCCGTTTGAAGGGGATTTAATCTCTGGAGTAGAACAAGAGAAAATTCTATTTCGATTAATGCAGCAATGCGCCAGCAAAGATACTGCTCAAGAAATTTTAAACGATAAGAAAAAGTGGCTTGATCCAATGGTATCGTTTATCGAAGTGGTTAAGTCAGGCTTGGACCCAGCAGCGTTAGTATTTAAAGACCAAGGCTTGCCGAGTTCATGTAAATTTTTTATTAAGGTATTTGAAGAGTTTGAAAATTGGCGAACTCAAAGCCGCCGCATAACCTATAGCGATATGTTATACGACCCATGTATGTTGTTTAGTCGTCGTCCAGACCTTGCGCAAAAATACAGCAACCACATGGATTGGGTGCTGGTAGATGAATACCAAGATATTAATCCTGTGCAGCAATTTTTGTTTGAAACGGTAGCCGGCCAGCGAGCAAAAGCTGTGGTGATTGGTGACCCAGATCAGACCATTTATGAATTTCGCGGGTCCGATAGTCAAATTATGCTTAAGCATTTCGATCAGCACTTTACTGGTGCCAAGCATTATCGGCTGAGTACCACGTTTCGATACGGCCATGATGTAGCTCTAATCAGTAATCAGCTGATACTACAGAATAAACATCGTGAACCAGTATTAGCCATTGCCAATGAAAGTAATACAGATACTCAAGTAAATCTGCACTATCAAGATGATTACGCCGAGCAATCTATGGTTATTATTCGTCATGCCATACAGCAACATCCAGCCGAGCAAGTGGCTGTTTTACTGCGCCTATGGGGAATGAGTGCGCCAATTGAATTAGCCATGTTACAAGAAAATATCCCTTATCAAATAGCCCATGGTAACTGGGTTTTAGAGCGTTACGAACTGCAGACTTTTATGATGCTGTTAGAAATAAGTGCTGGAGTGTTCAATCAACGAGCTAAATTTAAACAGTATCAAGCATGGATAATGTTTTTAACGTTTCCAGCCTTAAAAATAAAGCGCGCTGAATTAGACCAGCTAGCAAAAGTGCTAGCTGAATCAGGTATTAATGCCTTAGCTAAATTTAATAAACTACAATTTCCAGATTTATCTGTGTGGCAAAAACAGCAACTAGAAAACAGAATGGAATTAATTAAACTGGCCACTGACAAAAGGCTAAGGGCTAACCAGTTATTTAATCGCTATATTCGTGAAACCGATTTTTATAAGGGTATTTCTGACAGTGCTTTTAGTCGTCAGCAAGTAGATGATCGCATTGCAACTATTCAAGGCTTTGTAAGGTTTATAGCTAAATTAAATATTTTAGCGTGTGACGCATACGAATACTTACAGACTTTAAAAGCTATAAAATTAAATCAAAAGAAACAAACAGGAGTTGTCATTAGCTCAATACACCGAGCAAAAGGCTTGGAGTGGCCAGTGGTGATACTACCTGCTTTGACAGAGCACTATTATCCTTATCAAGAAAAAAGTGACATGCAAAAAGCCACTTCGATAGAGAGTGAGCGGCGTTTATTTTATGTGGCCATGACCAGAGCAAAACAACAACTGCATTTAATTGCGCCGCATAAAGAGGGGAGTCAGCATGAAATAAGCCCTTTTATTCAAACTATCAATGTAGAAGCGATTTTATCGGTGCGTAAATCTGTTGCTCAAGGAGATAAACAAATAGCCCTGCCTAAGTCACTTTTAGATAGCGTAAATCGCTATATTAAACAGCTAGATTGGCCAATAAAGCTAACCCCCTTAGTGTACAAACAAGCAACCGAAGTTAACCTATCTGCACAAGCCATGGGCCAAATTAAGCCTGACAATAAATTAAAGCAGAAAGAAAGGGTTAACCACCATAAGTTTGGCGATGGCTTCATTCACGATGAAACTGACAGGCACTGGCACATTCAATTTGATGATGGGCAATTAAGGGTGCTAGATAAAAAAATAGCAGACCCTCATGTAACCTGGATATAAATTATTTAGGTTATTTTTTAGCCAGTGCTTTTTCAGCATCTTCAATCCAGCTTTGGATTGATTCATCTAAATAAATTTGATCTAAAAGTTCTTCAGCAAATGGTGCTTTAGGTGCAATTTTCTTTGCTATAAGAACCGCCATAACTTGAGCCGCAGGAACTTCTGTCCATATACTTGCATGCAGGCAGTGCCAATGATTTATGTCTAAGCGTTTTGGGAAATTTATTTGTTCTTGGCACGTTTCACAAACCAATATGCAGTGATCTAACTCAGGTTCATTAGCGACAGGTGGCACTTCGTGAATCACAAGTTTTACCCCGTGATTATCACATAACTCACAGTGGCTCTTACTTCTGCGAGCTAAATCTTTACCAAAACTGCTTAATTCATTTAGTCTGGCTTTATGCTTATCGCCGCCTTTGCTCATTTTGTGATCTCTATTGTCAGTGTTTTAGGTGTTCAGCTGGTGAATATACACTAACTTGGCTTGATTTTTCTAAGAAAAAACTTCGTAATCTGTATATAGTTTGTGTCTTATTTGTATAAGATTTGTATCTTAGATTTAAAGGGCTAAATTAATGGCTAATACATATGCAGTCTATAGCTCAGGGCAGATAGTACTAGAATATTGGTGCGGTGATATATATTTTGATGAGTTAATGGCGCACCAGTTAAAGCAGCAAAGTGATACAAGAATAACACCGCAGTCTAGCGAGATCGTAGACTTTCGCGATGTTAATACTTATCTAAGCGACAGCGATGTCGTTAAGTTCTCGGAAACACTTGCTAAAAGTAACTTAACTAAAAAAATTGCCTTAATTACTAGGATAAAAGATTGGGAGCAAGCCACACTTTTCAGTAAAAAAGCTTGGTTCCTAGATGTGGAAGTAATAGTATTTCATACCGTAGAGGCAGCATGTGCTTGGGTTGACTTTGATAGTAAGCATATCGAGAAAAAGTTAAATCAGCTGAAATTAGGTCTAACTGCTGAAACCGAACCTGAAACCATGGCTGAAACTGACAGCTAAAACGTTTAATAAATGTTAAGTGATAATAATAATGAAAAAATTTAACAATAAAGTCGCCGCTATTACTGGTGCAGGCTCAGGCATTGGCCGAGCTATCGCTCAAGAATTGGCAAGTCATGGCTGTCAATTAGCATTGTCTGATGTGAATCAAGTTGGCCTAGAAGATACGCGCCTGCTACTTGCTAAAGATCATCCAAGTTTAAATGTTAAAACATACTCATTAGATGTAGCAGATCGTCAATCGGTTTTAGATCACGCAACTCAAGTAAATGATGACTTTGGTTCTGTGAATTACATTTTCAATAATGCTGGCGTGGCTTTATCTTCTAATTTAGACATTGTTAAACGCGAAGATTTTGAATGGTTAATGAATATTAATTTTTGGGGCGTAGTAAACGGTACAGAAGCATTTTTACCGTATTTAAAGCAAAGCGGCGATGGCCATATTATTAATATTTCTAGTGTATTTGGCATGATCAGTTTACCTACTCAGGGTAGTTATAATGCGTCTAAATTTGCAGTGAGAGGATATACAGAAGCTTTACGTCAAGAGATGATCGCTGACGGCAACACAGTAAAAGTAAGTTGTGTACACCCAGGTGGAATATTAACGGACATTGCGAAAAACTCACGAGTTGCAGACGGTGAAGATAAAGCTGCATTAGCTAAAGAATTTGATAAAATTGCACAAACCACACCTAAAAAAGCAGCACAAACTATTTTAAATGGTGTTAATAAAAATAAAGCACGCATTATGATTGGACTTGATGCCCATATTATTCACTTTATGGTGCGCTTATTAGGGTCTGGCTATCAGGTATTAACCCGTAAATTTATGACGGCAGTTAAAAAATAATAAATGCCGGACGCATTAATTGTTTTTATTAGCCAAAATTGTTTGTATCAGCCTTCAAACAAGCCAACACTGTGCACCAGAAGTTAGGCACTAACTATCTGGTATGCATTTTAGGTTAATCAAACCTTCCCATTAACTTTTAGTATCAATGTGTGGGTTCCTTGTGGCGCTAAACTAACGCTGTCTTCAACAACATTAGCCGATTCAATACACAGCATTGTTTTATAGTCATCATGACTAAATTGACTTAAGCGTTTACTTTTATTAATCCAAGGGTTCCAAATAACACTACTATTTGAATTACTTTTCACACTAATAGTTTGCTTAGCGGTTAATATATTATAGTTACCCTTACCAAAATATATCCTATCAACTTCTTCTTCAATCAATAACGATAGGTCTTGCTCTTTAATCTGCCAATCATCTAATGCATCAATATAGCTTTGCTGTTCGACACCAATGATTTTAGTATTATGGATATCTGACGTTGGAAAGTAACTATGTAAAGCTTGACTAAAGTGCATGGCTTGATGACTTAAGTTAGTGGTCTCAAGCTGTATTTCCAGTGTGTCAGTTAATATAAATCGGCAGGTTAGATTAAATTCAAACGGCCAAATTTTCAGAGTTTCAGCCGAGTGTTGAATAGTAAGAGCAAGTTCTACTCCCTGTTTACTTTCAGAATATTCAGTTAATGACCATTCTAATGTGCGCACAAACCCATGAGCTGATGTTTCGTAATCAAAATTATTATTTGAAACTTGCTGTTGAATGTTAGTTGGGTTTTTAGCCAGCGACCCAAACCAAGGCCAACATATTGGAATTCCACCTCGTAAGCCCTGTGCAACATTATATTCAGCGGTAGAACTCAGCCATATTAAGTCTGGCTTGTTGGTAGGGGTAAATTTGGTAAGTTGCGCGCCTTGTAAGCATACCTCTGCAAAAAAATTTTCATGGTTAATATGCAAGCAGTTAAGTTCACCTTGTTTAACTAGCTGGCAAAACTCACTTTTATCTAGCTTTGATTCATACTGCATATTTTTTTATTCCTGTTTCCATAGATATTATTTATTGAAAAATAAAGCCTGTGAATTTTTATAGACTTGCGCAAGAAAAATTTCTATCGGAATATTTTTAACATCGGCTACTTTCTCGGCAATAAATGGCAGATAAAAGCTAGCGTTTTCAATCCCTCTATGAGGAATAGGAGTTAAAAATGGCGCATCGGTTTCTAATATTATATTTTCTACAGGAGTCATTCGAATAATATCACGGACATTTTCTGCTGAATTAAAGGTACAAATGCCGTTAAACCCTAAACAAAACCCTTGATCAATGGCGTACTGGGCTAATTCTGGTCCTGAAGTAAAGCTGTGTATTACCCCTTTTTTATTTAATGTCTTTTCGAACTTGCTTAAGATGGCAATAGTATCTTCGTCAGCATCTCGGCTGTGAATAACAACGGGTAAATTCAATTCGCTGGCGATGGTTAGCTGCGTTTCAAATACCGCTCGTTGAATTACGCGGTCTGCGTTGTCGTAGTAATAATCTAGACCAATTTCGCCGATGGCTAAAATTCGTTCATTAGTGGCATTTGCTCTAATGATGACTTCTGTTTCAGCTGTAAATTTTTCTGCATCATGAGGATGCACTCCCTGAGTCCCCCAAATGCGAGGGTCTCGCTGGGTTAGCTCCATAACCGTTGCTAGATTATCTGGTGAAACGGCAATGGTAATAATCTTCTCTACGCCCACTGCGGTAGCCTGATCAAGTGTCTCAATTAACGGTCGCTCTTTTAGATAATCTAAGTGGCAATGTGTTTCGATGATGGCGTGATCAAATACTGGAATCTCGCGTTTTTTACGTTTGCTCATGTGGTTTCCAAATAAGTAGATTTTATTAAAGCCAGTAAACCATCACATGCTCTAAATGTATGTCTACACTTAAATTAATTTAGAGAGATTATAATGATGAATATATTAAATTTTGGTGTGTATTTACTAGACAAACTTACATTTGCACGTAAATTCCAGCTCATACTTGCCATGCTGTTAATGCCTATTTTATATGCTTCTTGGGCAATATATAACAGCGAAATGTCTAAAATTAACATATTGGATCGTGAGCTACAGGGTTTGGTGACAGTTAATAAGCTGCATCCATTAAGAATATTAGCAGCACAGCACCGTGGCGGTACTGCTCAGTGGTATTCGGGTAATAAAAATAAAGAGTCTTCTCTGTTAGGGCTTGAAGACACTATGGCGAAGCAATTTACACTTTTAACTCAAGATCTTGAATCAGACCTATACAACGCTGAAACACTTAAATTACTTGATGCACTTAAAGAAAGGTGGAGCGAAATAACATTTAGTGAGAACGCTGATTATTCTGCTAGACAAAATTTTGAAGCCCATACTAAGTGGATTAAAAAAGTAGGTTCCTTGGTTGATTTAGTGAGTAATCAAAGTGATCTTGCACTGGACCCGTCTTTAGATACCTACAATATGATGGGACTAGTGACAGTCTCGATTCCTGATGTTCAAGAAATGTTAGGAAGAATCAGAGGTATTGGATCAGCGGTAGCTACAAAAGGCAGTTTTGATGCAGAGTCTTTCATACGCATGCAAACCATGTTTGGGCAGTTATCAGACACAGTTCCTATTATTGAGCAGCGTATCACTATTATTGAACAATTTTATCCAGAGTACTCTGCATTTTATAATACCGAGTATCAGCGCTTTCATACTGCTGCAAAAGAATTTCAGAATATCACTAAAACCCGCTTGCTCGACCCTGATAGCCCCACCATTTCAGGCGATGAATACTTTTCTGAAGCAACCGCTGTCATTGGGTATGCTGCCGAATTGTATGGTGTCATTGATAAATTATTTGCAGTAAGACTTCATTTCTATAAAGAAAAAGCGTATACCGCGCTGATTTCGCTTTTCAGTGTCTTTATAACCTTGCTGCTGATTTCTATGTATTTATTATTGTGTTTTAAAAGGTCTATTGATCAAAATGTTCAGTCTGTGTTGTCTATGGCGTCAGATTTAGAAGCCAACACCTTAAACTCCCTTTACACCAGTAACAGTCAAGACGAACTAGGTGAAACCATTAGGGCTATGGGATCAGCGTTCAAGAAACTAGCAGGGGTGGTTTCGGGTGTTCGAAGCAATTCGGAACATTTATCTCAATCATCCTCATCGCTGCAAGATGTCTCTACCGAAGTGAACAAGCTGTGCTCGGACCAGCAGGGTAAAATTAGCATAATTGTGACAGCGGCAACAGAGTTAGCGGTCACTGCAAAAGAAGTGGCATCTCATTGTGAAAATGCAGAATTAAAGACTCAAAGCTCAAAAGAGAAAGCATTAGATGGGGCTAAGCGATCACAGGCATCGGCTTTGGTAATTCGAGATTTAGCCGAAAGCATAAGAGGTGCTGGTGACGAAATCAGTCAATTAGCACAACAGGCTGCATCTATCAGCACAGTTATAGATGTGATCAAAGCCATTGCCGAGCAAACTAACTTGCTTGCATTAAATGCGGCAATTGAAGCGGCTAGAGCAGGTGAGCAAGGAAGAGGGTTTGCAGTGGTAGCCGATGAAGTGCGAACGCTTGCTAATCGAACGCAGCAATCAACAAACGAAATAGAAACCACCATTTCTAACTTGCAACAAGTGGCTGAAAAAGCCGTATCCGCAATGGAGAGTGCCCGCGAGCAAGCTAATTCAGGAGAGCAAGAAGCGATTAGTACCGGTGATATGCTGGCAAATATTCAAACCTCAGTTAACGAAGTTAGTGTGCTCATAAAGTTAGTCTCTTCGGCAGGAGAGCAGCAAGCCATAGCCGCAGACGAAATAGCCCAGCATATTCAAGGGGTAGATGAGGCATCTCTCACCTTAGTGAGCAAAGCTAAGCAAGTATTGGGTATTGCAGAAGATGTTGGTAGTGGCAGTCATCAGTTAAACGATGTGATGCAGAAATTTAAAACGTAAACAGTTTTGTAAATTCTAAAATTAGATATACTGGCTATAGAGTTTAAGAACCGCTAGGATTTTTATGGATATTGCCAGCATTCGACGCCAATACGGCGCCGACGAACTACACGAACAAGACCTTGCCAGCCATCCGGTTGATCAATTTCAGATCTGGTTAGGTCAAGCTATTGAATCTAAATTATTCAAAGACCCCACTGCTATGACAGTGGCCACGGTTGATAGCCATGGTATGCCCAGTCAACGAGTGGTTTTACTAAAAGATTACAGCCACAAAGGCTTTGTTTTTTACACCAACCTTGAAAGCAATAAAGCCCAGCAATTAGCCGAAAACTCTAATATATGCTTACACTTCCCTTGGCTTGAACTAGAGCGTCAGGTGATTGTTCGTGGTCGTGCTAGCAAAATGTCGCTTGCTGAGAATACCGAATACTTTCTATCTCGCCCTCACGACAGCCAGTTAGCCGCTTGGGCCAGTTCACAAAGTAAGCCGATAGCGACTCGTAAGTTACTTGAGCAGTCATTTATTCAAATGAAAAATAAATTTTTGCAAGGTCAGGTGCCGTTACCTGGATTCTGGGGGGGCTATCGTATTGAACCTGAGACTATTGAGTTTTGGCAGGGACGTGACAATCGATTACACGATCGCTTTTTGTTTTCTAAAAACGAACAAGGCGAATGGGTAAAACAAAGATTGCAGCCTTAACATTTACCTTTATATTAAGTGCGTAATTAACCTCGGCACAGGCGATAAATAATGTCTCTGTGTTCAGGGTAAAGACTCACTAACTCTTCTTTATTCGCCATTTCAAAATCGATAAAATCAAACCCTGGGCTTACCACACAACTGACTAACCCATAATCAAGTTTTGTTTCTGTGATTTGGCTACTGGGTTCTGAGCAAAACCATGTGCCACCCTTTACTGCAAAGCTAATCTCATGATCATGAGAAAGAGTACGACTAGTTAACTTCCCCAATTTAGATATCTGGTGAACAGTAATGGCCATCCCAGCATGGAAAAACCATATTTCATCATGCCGAATTCGGTGCCAGCTAGAGAAATCGTTTTTCTGTAATAGATAATGAATAGCAGTAGCAGTGGGGCGCTTGCCAGTTTCAGTGGACAGGGTTTTATCGCTAGTAAATATGCGCGAATAAAAACCACCCTCAGGATGGGCTTCAAGATTTAAACTATCTATCCAGTACTCTGCATTTTTCATCTAATTTTTTAAACCAACCCACTGCCCATAACAATCCTTCCCTTTTATATTTAAAAACCAGTTACCTTGAGCTTCTTTAGAATCAATCTTTCCTTGAATAAAATACCCATCAGAAGTCTCAATATGGAAGTAACCTTCTTTACTGGCTTCACCTTGCATATTTCCACATTCTTTTAAAAAGCAGTAAAAGCTAATATCTACTTTTTGATCTTGATAGAACATCCCCAGGTCACCCTGTGACTGACAGCTTTCAGTAGTCGAAACAAAACCACCAATATAATCGCTGGTTTTTAAGCCGTCTTCACAGGCGGTTAAAAAGCATACAATTATAGCTATGAAGATAAGGCGCGTGGCGCTTATATTACTCAACTTACTTTCCTTTGTAGTTTGGTTCGCGTTTTTCAATTAAAGCTTTAACAGCTTCCATATGGTCTTCGGTTTGATGCAGAGTAGCCTGAATACCAGCACTCATCTGCAATAATGTATCCAAGGGCATGTTAGTAGCAGCCCTCATTAACTGTTTAGTTGCACGCAATGCCTGCGGAGGGTTTTTAGCAATTCGATTCGCTAGAGCATAGGCTTCATGCATTAAGTCTTCTGGTTCTACCAGTTTATTTAGCATGCCCCATTCATGTGCTTGTTGGGCCGTTATGGCTTCGCCGGTAAACGCCATTTCAGCTGCTCGACCATAACCAGCAATTTTAGGCAAAATCCAAGCACCACCGTCACCCGGAATAATACCCACTTTAATAAAGCTTTCAGCAAATTTAGCCTTGGTACTCGCAATACGCATATCGCAGTACATAGCTAAGTCGCAGCCTGCTCCAACTGCGGGACCATTAACAGCTGCAATTGTTGGAATATCTAACTTATATAGGGCCAAGGGTATGCGCTGAATAACCTTGCCATAGTTTTCACGAATATCATTGGCTTCACCCGCAAACATACCTTCTTTGTTCAGCATATGTTTTATATTGCCGCCGCTAGAAAAGGCCGAGCCAGCACCAGTAATAACCAAACAACGCAGGTCTGGCATTTTTGCTGCTTGTTCGATGGCATCAATAAACTCTTCAACCACCTCTATTTCAGAAATTGAATTACGCAAATCTGGCTGGTTTAATGTAAGGGTGGCAACAAAGTTTTTAACTTCAAATAAAATACGGCTCATGACGCTCTCTATGTCCTTGTTAATTTACTAAGTGCTACTTATTTAAACACCTACGGTTTTAAGCAATACCCAGTAATTTATGTGTTTGCAAAGAAATACGCCATTTGGGGTTTTTCAAGCAGTACTGAGTAGCCGATTGCATATTCTCTCGAATAATCATGCCGCTGTTCTCTATACCGTAGTCAGCCATAGGTGATAAGAAGTAATGATTCGCTTTAATATGCTCAACTTGACTAGGCTGTATATCAGATTGAGGATAAACCAGCTTTAATTCATGGCAAGTATTAATAATAACCTTGCTTTGACCTTTAGGACTAATGCACACCCAGTCAAGATTTGCAGGTAAAGGCAGAGTGCCATTACTTTCAACCGCGCACTCAAAACCGGCATCCTGAAATGACTGTACGAGTTCTTCTGTAAGTTGTAATGCAGGTTCGCCTCCAGTAAATACAATATAAGGAGTACCTGCTTTCATATCAGGCCAAAGCTTAACTGCTAAATCACGTAACTCGGTAACTGTATACTCACCGCCGTTCTCGCCATCAGTACCATTAATGTCGGTATCACAGAAATTACAAACGGCTGCGGCTCGACCAGATTCTTTGCCGTTCCATAAATTACATTTACTAAAGCGTATAAAGACAGAAGCCTGACCAGCGCGAGCCCCTTCACCCTGTAAGGTGTAAAAGGCCTCTTTAATTTTCAATATTTTGTTCATTAAAGTTCGTACTGCAATGGGTCTGTAATATTGTTATCAGCAAATGCCTCTAGGCGCTCTGTGCATGCACCACATTTTCCGCAGGCATGTTCGCGGCCGTTATAACAGGTCCAAGTGTTTTCATATGTCAGACCCATATCTAAGCCATCGGTTAATATCTCACCTTTAGATGAATTTAGGTAAGGGGTTTCAATCGATACATGCTCATAGTTAGCAATTCCAGCGACGGCATTCATAGCATGAACAAATTCAGGGCGGCAATCTGGATATATAGCATGATCACCAGCGTGGGCACCGTAATAAACTTTTGCGGCTTTAATATCGACTGCATAACCAATGGCTAGAGACAGTAATATCATATTGCGGTTAGGCACGACTGTAGACTTCATGCTCTCAGATTCGTAATGACCCTCGGGTACTTTCTCTGCGCCTATTAAAGAAGAGCTTTGCATTAACTGGTTAATAGGCGATATATCTAATACCTTGTGGGCAACCCCTAATTGCTTGCAAACAATGCTGGCGGCTTCCACTTCTTTAATCTGCTTTTGACCATAGTTAAAGGTCAGGGCATACACGTCGTAACCCTCTTTCACTATCTTATTAAGAAGGGTGAACGAGTCCATGCCACCACTGTAAATAACTACTGCTTTTTGTTTAGTCATGCTACTTATCTATATAGGTATATTTAATGGCGCAGAGTATACCCAAACTGCCAGGTTTTATAAATTGGTGTTTTTTTAAGCGATAAAAAATAACTAAAATAAAGCATTGACGAAAAACAGAAACTGCGTAGAATGCGCCATCCCAACAAGGCAGGCCTCTTTATTAAAAGAAAGCAACTTGTTGTTTTTAAAAGAAAAACTTCTGTAAATAACCAAATGGTTAGTTAATTAGAAAGACTTTTAAAAAAGGATTGACGCACTCACTTAACACTGTAGAATGCGCGCCTCGCTTAACAGAAGCGGTCTTCGAAAGAGGGCTAGAAAAGATTTAGATTTACTTTTCGATGCTAAATTAAGTGGTTGTTTTGAAACGAAAAAGTTTAACTTTTAATTCAAAATAACATTGACATAGAGATGCGGTTCTGTAGAATACGCGCCTCGCTTCGAGAGAAGCTTCGCAGCTGAGTTGATAAAACGAAGCACAATATGCGAGAAGAAATGGTCAGTCCGAGCGACGATCACGATCTTTAAAAACGAATTCAGACAATTCGTGTGGGTACTTACCGCGAGTCGAGATGTAAAGCTTTCTAGTTACTTGTAACTAGAAAGCACATTAGACT
>JAWUVO010000067.1:0-32288 GCA_034112325.1 Bermanella sp.
GTAGTTATCTCGGTGGCTAGCGACATATCAGCGGCCATTTCCTCTTCGCTTTTCATTACGTCTATATAGTCACATACAACACATTCGCGGGTTTCACGACCTTCGTCGTTTTTGTACATGACCAATTTATCCATTTCTGAACATTTTGGGCACACCGCACCTGCGATAAAGCGTTTGTTCGATTTAAACATAATGATGACTCGATGAAGCTGATTTAGATAATTTTAGCAAAATAATAGAAGGCGCACTAATTAACGGTGGTGACGCCGCTAATTAGTATAATCGAATTGGCCTTATTCGGTTTTACCGTATATAAAAACTTATTTAATACCACAATGCCTTAATAAGGCATCAACCTTTGGTTCGCGGCCACGGAAGTTCTTGAACAATTCGGCTGCATCTAGTTCGCCACCACGACTGAGTATTTCATTAAAGAAAGATTGTCCGGTTTCTTTATTAAATATTCCTTCTTCTTCAAAACGGCTAAACGCATCGGCACTTAGCACTTCGGCCCACTTGTAGCTGTAATAACCTGCGCTGTATCCGCCGGCAAATATGTGACTAAAGCTGTGCTGGAAGCGATTAAATTCAGGTACCGGAATGACAGATATGGTGTTGCGTATATCGTTCAACACATCTTGAACAGGCACAGGCGCATCTGGGTTGTAGTTTAAATGCATTTTAAAATCGAATAATGAAAACTCTAACTGACGGATCATCATGATGGCAGTTTGAAAGTTCTTGGCCGCTAACATTTTATCCAAAAGATCTTTTGGCAAAGGCTCACCAGTGTCCACGTGACCACTTATAAAGGCCAGTGCTTCAGGTTCCCAGCACCAGTTTTCTAAAAACTGACTTGGTAATTCTACTGCGTCCCAAGCCACGCCATTAATACCGCTAACCGCTGCAGTATTTACCTTGGTTAGCATATGGTGAATACCGTGACCAAATTCATGGAACAAGGTAGTAAGTTCGTTGTGATTTAACAATGCAGGCTTATCACCTACCGGCGGAGTAAAGTTGCATACCAGATAGGCCACTGGTACCTGGGCTTCACCATTGGCTTTAGTGCGTCGAACTCGACATTCGTCCATCCAAGCGCCACCGCGTTTTTTAGCCCGTGCGTACAGGTCTAAATAAAACTGTGCGATTAACTGGCCATCTTTTTTAATACTGAATAATTTTGCGTCGGCATGATAAATATCACCGTTTTCCACAGAGGCTTCAGTATTTTCTTCTACCGTAACATCGAATAAACGATTGACCACTTCAAATAATCCAGACAATGCTTTTGGCGCTGGAAAGTAGGGCTTAATTTCTTCTTGGCTAACGCTGTAGCGGTCTTGTTTAAGTTTTTCACCAAAGTAGGTTACATCCCAAGCGTTGATATGGGTCTTACCAGCCGTTTCCTGCGCAAAAGCTTTTAGTTCTGAAAATTCTTGCTGGGCTTGAGATCTTGATTTCTCGGCTAGATCTTCTAAAAATCCTACCACTTGCTCTGGGCTGTCGGCCATTTTTGTGGCTAAAGAATAATGAGCAAAGCTTTCAAAACCTAATAGGTTGGCCAGTTCATGACGCAGTTTTAATATCTCGGCCATGTTGTCACTGTTATCAAATTCGCCCGCTTGCGGCCCTTGGTCTGATGCACGAGTAGCAAACGCGGTGTACATTTCTTTACGCAGGCTTTCATCGTCGCAGTACATCATTACTGGTAGGTAGCACGGAAAGTCTAAGGTCAGAAGGTAGCCTTCTTTATCGTTTGCTTTAGCGGCTTGCTCGAAACCCTCAAGCGCAGAATCGGGAATGCCTTTTAGCTCAGCCGTATCTGTAATTAGCTTTTGCCATTTGCTGGTGGCGTCTAAAACATTTTCACCAAACTTACTGCTTAGCTCACTTAGACGAGATTTGATTTCACCGTAACGTTGTTTTTTTTCAGCGGATAAATCCACCCCAGCTAAATGGAAATCTCGTAACCCGTTATTAATAGATTTTTGTTGGGCTAAGTCTAGTGTAGTAAATTCAGCACTGTCTTTAATCGCTTGATAGGCTTGCTGCAGGCTTTTGTTTTGCCCAAGTTCGGTACTGTAAGCCGATAGCTTAGGCAGACAGGCGTTGTAGGCATCACGCAGTTCATCGCTATTACAGACGCTGTTTAAGTGGCTTACTGGACTAAATGCCTTACTAAGCGCGTCGTCATATTCTTCTAGTTTGGCAACTAAATTGTCCCAACTAGGGTTTTGTTGTTGGCTTAATTTAGCAATAGCGCTTAGGTTGTTATCAAGATGCTTACTAATAGCCGCTTCAATATCTTCAACGTTAATGTCGTTAAATCTTGGCAATGCTTGTGGATCTGACAATGTTGCGGATGACATGGCTAAACCTAGAGAAAATTAAGTAGAAGTTATAAGGTTGGGGCAAACTTTACGCTTTCAAGCACTATTTAAAAGTAGTTATAAAATATTAGAGGAATATATGGCCAATTCTGTACGATCTTTTAAAGGTATGACGCCTAAATTAGGCCATAAAGTATTTGTCGATCCAATGGCCACTGTTATTGGCGATGTGACTTTGGGTGATGATTGCTCAGTTTGGCCAAACACGGTGATTCGTGGTGACATGCATAAAATAACTGTGGGTCATCGCTGTAGTTTGCAAGATGGCTCAATTTTACACATTACGCACGCCAGCGATTTTAACCCAGGCGGTTATCCACTCACCCTAGGCGATGAAGTGACGGTAGGCCACATGGTAATGTTGCATGGCTGTACGATTGGTTCACGCGTGTTGATTGGTATGCAATCTATGGTTATGGATGGCGCAGTAATTGAGGACAACGTGGTGCTGGGTGCAGGCTCGTTAGTTCCACCTGGGAAGGTATTAGAAAGTGGATATTTGTATGTGGGTCGTCCTGCTAAACAAGTAAGGGCATTAACTGAAAAAGAACTAAGTTTTTTCGCATATACGGCTGGTAACTATGCAAAACTGAAAGATCAGCATATTAATGAAGGTTATTAGTGAATAATAAGTTGATAATGGTGAACACGTTCCTTTTTACACATGTACAGTAATAGTAATATAGAAATGTATTTAACCTAAAAATCAAACAAGCCGAAAGTGCGTTCAAGGATGAGCCATGTCAAATACCTTTATATTTATAATGTTGTTAGTTAGCTTATTAATACCAAGCTTTTTATATGCTAAGGACATTATCCCTAACCTAGCCCTTGCCAAAAACTTTAATAACGAGATGCAATCTCACTCTTATTGGGTGAGTGAAAAGCTAGATGGCATTCGCTGTTATTGGGATGGCATGTCATTGGTCACGCGCAATGGCAACGTAATTCATGCACCTATTTGGTTTACTCAATTTTTTCCTAGTACAGAAATGGACGGCGAACTTTGGATAGGTCGTGGCAGCTTTCAACTATTAACTAAAATTGCGCTAGACGATAAGCCAAATGTAAAGCTATGGGAAAAAGTTTCATTTAATGTATTTGATTTACCAAGTTCTAAAGCCCCGTTCGAAATGCGCCAGCAGCAACTTAATTCTATTGTTAAAAACTCAGCTATCCCTCATTTAAAAAGCGTTAAGCAAGAAAAGATGGACAGTCTTACCAGTATTCAAGACCGATTAAAAAAGGTTGTGAGCGAAGGCGGCGAAGGATTAATGCTGCGCACTCCTGGTAGTCCATACGTGGCTGGAAGATCTGAACACTTATTAAAAATGAAAATGCGTCAAGATGCAGAAGCGCGAGTAATAGCCTATCAAGCTGGCCGTGGTAAATATAAAAATATGATGGGGGCTATTTGGGTTGAAATGGAAGACGGTGTATTATTTAAAATAGGCACAGGCTTTAGCGATCAAGATCGTAAACAGCCCCCTGTCATTGGTACCGATATTACCTATTCATACCAAGGTTTAACCGATAGAGGTTTGCCAAGATTTGCCAGTTTTGAGCGTCAAAAACTTAAAGAATAATAAACACTAATAATAATTTTATCGCATACAATCTACTGATTAATATTTTTCTATAACCATAAAAAAACCCCGCTCAGTTAGTTAACTGAACGGGGTTTTTATAATTACAATAAAGTAACTTTCAATACTTCTAACTTAAAGCCCATTCAATGCCACTGGCGTTTCCCAGGCAAGGCCATTGCTGCAATATAGGTGTTAAGTTACCTTTTTCAGCCGCTACATAGTCTTTGAATTTTCGGCTATCGTAGCTTTTTTCGGCAGGCATCATTTTATCTACGGTACGTTGAACGCGAGCATCAAGTTGGTTTGCCAGTTCTTCGCCAACTAGTTGATGCGCAACAACGTTTGCCAGTGTCATGTCCCATGGTATTAACGGCATGCCCACTCGAGAGATATAGCGATCATTAACTTCTTCAAATAATCGATGTGCTAAATAGGCTTCGTCCATTAATGCCATTAGTCCTAAGTGGTCATTAGGTAAAGTGGGAGGCTTGGTAAAATAATCTTCAGCCACTCTTAGAAAAGGAAATACATGATTTTCAATTCCTGCATTTTCAGATGCTTGTTTTAAAGATTCTAAAAAGTCCGGCACATGATGAATATAATCCATAGCGAATTTTTGTAGCGACGCCAATTCATTGTCTTTTTCAATTTTTAAGCGGTTTGGTAAGCTTTCGATGCGGAACTTTAAATGACGTTGTAGACAATGTGTTTTGTCTTCGTGATAAAAAGCCTGACTTATGATGGAACGTAATGTACTGACCCGCATGTGTATCTCCTTGCATGCTGTATTGGATACTTAAAAAAAGTAAAAGGGCCAATCACATCATATTTTTATTATTTTTGGTTTGTTCTTCCAAGCTTCTAAAGTACGAAATTGAAGTCATTTCTACAACATAATCCTGTGGTTCTGTTAGAAGATAAAACCATAAAAAACGGCTGTTAATTCTTTTTAATTGTTAGTAAAACTCAACGTATGTAAGAATAGACTAGCGACCGGTCTTTGCCAGTTTTTATGCGATAACAAATAGAAAGTGAGCATTAGTTGGCATATTTAGTTATCTGGGTGGGTAATTGGCACAATAACCAAATTGCGCGAGCTAAAAGGAATCCATACATAGCCAGCCATAGTCCGTGGTATTCCCAAAATGAAAATAAGTAGATAAGCGGTAAAAAAATAATGACTAAAGAAAATACAATGCTATTTTTCATTTGGTTAGCACACGCCATTCCAACATAAATACCATCAAGCCAAAAGCTGGCAAATCCAGCTAAAGGTAAAAATATTAACCAAAGTGATAAAGTGTTTAAAAGTATTATTACATCCTGCTGGCTGGTGAGTAAGGCAAAAATATGGTCGTATGAAATAGCCAGTAGTAAGGTAAATAAACTGGCTGTAATTAACGACCAAACCCCCGATGCCTTAATGATCGGTTTTAACCGTGTGTATTTTTTGTCGGCTAAAGACTGTCCCACCATAGACTCGCTGGCCACCGCAAAGCCATCTAGGGCATTACTCATTAGCATCAATAAGTTAATAAGAATGGCATTGGCACTTAACAATGCTGTACTGTGTTGCGCGCCCTGCGCCATAAAAAACGCAAAAGTAAATAACAGTAAAAATGTTCTGATAAAAAGTTGTAAATTAAGATTCATAAATTGTTTAAATCTTTGTCGCATGCTGGGCCATGCTGACGATTGAACAATAGATTTTTTGATGGTGCTTTGAATAAAAAATATTCCTAAGACAAGTTGAAATAACTCTGCAAAATTACTTCCCCAAGCAACGCCTGCACTCAACCAATTTAACTTGTATACAAATACATAGTTGAGTGAAGCATTTAAAATATTGGTGCTCACCAATAAAATAAGATTAATGCGAGTTAAACCTTTACCAATAAAGTATCCAATGACGACATAATTGATTAACGTAACGGGAGCAAAATAAAAACGAATTTTTAGATACTCGGTGGTCAGTGGTGTAATGTCAGCGGCCGCCCCAATAAGCCCAACCATAAATTCAATTAGCCATGGCGCAACTATTATTAAACCTATGCCAATGGTCATGGCGAAGAGCAAGGCGCTTTGCAAAATACCACTTACTTCTATGGCTTGGTTATAGTGCCTAGCAATTAAGGCTGTGGTGCCCATGCGTAAAAATGAAAAGCTCCACATAACCATCACCAATAGGCTGCTGCCCATGGCCACAGCGGCCAAATAACGACTATCAGATAAATGCCCTAAAATGGCGGTATCCACTAATCCCAAAAGGGGAACGGATATATTTGACAACATAACCGGCAGTGCAAGTGTCCATAAGGCGGCATGTATTGATTGTGTTTTTACGTTGGATTGCACAGAATGATAGCCAATGACATTATATAAATTTTAATAGCGATTTGAGGGTTAGATTATGCGCCAGTTAGTAGCAATTGTCTTTGTGATGTTGGCATCGTTGGTGGCCAGTGGATGTTCGCCATCAATGCCTGAGAGCTACCAGCCGTTACCTAAAAGCGTGCAGATAAAAGAATTCTCTCTGTACGATCAAAACGCGCAAGCCATTACATTAAATGCACTTAAGGACCGTTGGAGCTTGGTGTTTTTTGGATTTACCTATTGCCCAGATATTTGTCCAACCACGTTGGCCGAAATTAATCGTGCAGCAAAGCTGATTACAAAAGAAAATTTACAGGTGGTGTTAATTTCGGTGGACCCAGAGCGCGATACCCCTAAGCAGCTTAAAACGTACATAGAATACTTTAATCCTAAGTTTCAAGCTTGGAGCGGTGAGAAGCCACAATTAGAGATTCTGGCAAGGCAGTTACACATATTTTTTCAAAAAAATGGTGAGGGAGAAAGCTACTTGATGGACCACAGCTCTCAAGTAGTTTTGGTTAATCCAGAGGGTGAGTACCAAGGGTATTTTACTTCACCATTAAACCCTGACGATATGGCCGAATATATTAACTCGCTTTAAGTTTAGGGCCTAAGCGGTCAACTTTTCGTATTTAGCTTGCAGCTGTTCTTGAGTCTCTACATTGGCAGGGTCAAGTGGTATGCAATCTACTGGACATACTAGCTGGCACTGAGGCTCATCATAATGGCCGACACATTCGGTGCATTTAGTGGGGTCGATCTCATAGATCTCAGCCCCTTCGTAAATGGCTTCGTTTGGACATTCTGGTTCACAAACATCGCAGTTGATGCAGTCGTCGGTAATAATTAATGCCATGGTTCTGCGCCTTTATGTTGCTCTTGATCTAATGTACCTGGATATTCTAGTTGGACATCTAGCTGCGGCCAAACTTCTCAAGTAATGCTTTTTCTACCGATGGATGGACAAACTTGCCAATGTCACCACTTAATCGAGCAATTTCACGTATCAGTGTTGAGCTGATATATGAATGTTTTTCGTGGGGGGTTAAAAATACAGTCTCTACATCTGGTGCCAAAGCACGGTTCATATTGGCAAGCTGAAATTCAAATTCAAAGTCAGAAACCGCTCTCAAACCACGCAGTAATACGTTAGCGCCCTGATCCTTTACAAAGTGAGCAAGCAGGGTGTTAAAACCCACAATCTCAACATTTGGTATATGAGCAAGAACTTCAGCCGCTAAATCACAGCGCTGAGCCAATGGTAAAAGAGGCTTTTTGTTAGGACTTTCTGCAATGGCAACCACCACGGTATCAAACATGCGAGAAGCACGTTCTACTAGATCCGTATGACCATTAGTAATGGGGTCGAATGTACCTGGGTATATAACTTTGATCATTAAATCTGCCTTAGGGCGGAGTAGTCATGGCGGCATAGTAATCAATTTGTAATGCGCACTCAACATCATTTACTAATTAAGTGGTTAAAATCTGGACTAGGCAAGCCATAAATGGGCCATGCGCAGCTAACTAGTTTATATCTAACAGACATTATATATAAATAGTTAAGTGCGCATTTTAGTATGAACCGTTCTAGCTATTGGTTAGTTGCTTGGCGAGTTTGCTGGCTTGTTTTAATGCTAAACCATACACAGACAGCTGTGGATTGGCTCCAATGCTGGTGGGAAATGCCGAGCCATCAATGATAGAAAGGTTTTCAGCATGGTGGAATCGACAATCGCTATTAATCACAGACGTGCGTTCGTCTTCACCCATGGCACAGCCCCCCATGATATGAGCGGTAAGTAACCGTTCACGATGAATCTCCTGGGGTAAATTATCAATGGCCGTTTTACATTCTGCTAGGGTTTTATAAAATTTCGCGTCGTGATGTAAAGGCATGACTTGATTGGCGCCAGCTGCAAATTGTAATTCAGCCATCGCATGATGAGCTTTGCGTAGGCCTTTCCAAATGTAGTCTGTCAGTGGGTAATCTAGAATTGGTTTACCGCTAGGGTCAAGTTCAATGGAGCCACCTTGGCTTTGCTCAGTAAAGCCATCACGTAACAGTGCAATGGTGGCTTGAAGATTTGGTAGGTCTTTCATTGTGTCGATCAACCTAAAGCCATGAAAACCTAATATCTGACCGCCCATAGTAGGCTGCATTGGTGGAACTTCTAATTTAAAACCCATTTCACCATCTGCAGGCCATTGAAATTGGTCGCTGTAAATAGACTGTGGGGCACCATAAAAGGCATTAACAGTATCAGGCATTTTTGCCACGTTGGCATTTACCGGATGTATTGTGGTGTTTTTACCTATGCGGTTATGTGGGTCGGGTGCGTTTGAACGTAGTAATAAACCGGGGTTATTAATGCCGCCGCCACTTAATACTATGTGCTTAGCTTTAAAAGACAGTTTAACCCCTGTTGGTGTTTTTCCGTCTTTACCAAGCGCTAGACATTCTACCGATTCAACTTTGTTGTTAGAAAATATAAGTCGGTCGGCGCTGCAATTGTAATAAAGGCTGCCACCATTTTTTAACGCTTCAGGGACCGTGGTCACCAACATACTTTGTTTGGCATTGGTTGGGCAGCCTGTACCGCAATAACCTAAATCCCAGCAACCAGCTACGTTGCGTGGAATAACCGCCCAAGACCAGTTATTTTTTTCACAACCTCTCTTAAGAATGTCGTTATTAGCATTTGGTGCCATTTTCCATTTTTCTACGTTAAGGCGCTTTTCCATTTGTTCAAAATAAGGCTTCATTTCGGCAGCAGAAAACCCTTTTACCCCATGTACATCTGTCCAATGTTCTAGGGTAGAGGTGGGAGTACGAAAACTTGATGTCCAGTTAACAACCGTTGTCCCGCCTACAGTACGGCCTTGAAAAATACTGAACGCACCATCTTTAGTGCTTCGTCCTGCACCTTCTTGATACAGGTCTCCATAGGCTTCAATTTCATTCATATTAAAGTCGTCTGAGGTTTTTAGCCCCCCTTCTTCAATCATCACAACTTTCAGCCCTGCTTGGCTAAGCACCTCTGCGGTTACGCCGCCGCCAGCGCCGGTGCCAATGATAATTACATCAGCTTCGACAGTTGTATTGCTTTGAATGGTTGATGCGTTGTTTAGATCCCAATTTTCACTTTGAGATCTTTGTTTAAAGATATCTGGAACAGCCATAATAATTTATCTACCAGTGAAAAAGGTTATACGGATTTTTTAGTAATTAGAATGTCAGCATACGGAGGCCCAGGGTAGCCAACGGCCCCCCAAGCTTCTTTTTGACCAAACCAAGTGGCGCACATTAGCTTATTTAAGCCGTTGTATCCTAGGGTAAGTAAACCAATAGAGCTCTCTCGCCAACTGTTTAAAAAGTTTTCTATTTCAGCTTCACTGGCGTTTTCCCACTTACTCCACACACCAGTGGCTAATCCTCGTGTTAAACCAAAGGTCAGTAATGTGAAGAGATCAGATATTTGCTTGGTGTTATGAGCATCTAACTTAAACAGCGCTTCATCAATTGTGGCTATTATGGTGTCAACACCTGCTTTATTGGCTGTAGGCTCTGCAGGTAGGCTTCCCTTGAGCATGACAGGAGCAATCGCCGCTAGCATTATGCGATCTTGTGAGCGCAAAACCCGCCACTGGCCATTTTCAGGCAGGGTTTCAGAGCAACCGCTCAAACTAGCAGTAGCACCGACAGCCGCCAGAGCAGCAGAGCCGGTTGCACTCAGCTTCAAAAATGATCTTCTATTCATACTGCGCACCTGTCATAACGATAGTCACTTAGCGAATGATAAACTTATAAATCAACTTGTGCATAAAGCGATCATGCGGCGCGTGGATAAGGTGCCCCATGTTAATACGACCTTTTTTATGTACAGATTTAGCATGGCTTAAAGAGGTAAAACCTTCTTTGCCGTGGTATGCGCCAATGCCTGAATCACCAACTCCTCCAAACGGCATATCGTCCTGAGCAATATGCGTTAGGCAGTCGTTAATTGTTACACCGCCAGCGTGGGTTTGAGTCAGAACTTGCTTTTGTTCCGAGCCGTTAAACGAAAACAGATATAAAGCTAATGGACGCGGGCCATCGTTAATGTGTGAAATTGCCTGGTCTATATTGTCGTACGTTAAAATAGGAAGTAGTGGACCAAATATTTCGTCTTGCATGATGGTCATATCTTCAGTTGTGTTTTCCACAATTGATAGGGGCATTTTACGTGTGCCTGCAAAGTCTTCATTAGCAGGGTTTAGCGTTGTAATGTTTGCGCCTTTCGATTCGGCATCTTTTAACAGGCCAGCTAATCGTAAGTGCTGACGATCATTGATGATGGCAGTGTAGTCGTTGTTATTTTTTAGGGTTGGGAAGCTCTCTTTATAGCGATCAATTAATGCTGCTTTTAAATCCTCAACTCTATTTTTAGCACAAAGAATGTAATCAGGAGCAATACACGTTTGACCTGCGTTAGTTGCTTTGCCAAAAATAATGGCCTGCGCCGCGGTTTTTAAATTAGTGGTGTCGGTAATAATGCAAGGTGACTTACCGCCAAGTTCTAATGTAACTGGTACTAGGTTTTTACCGCAGGCCGACATAACGTGGCGGGCAACCGAAGTAGACCCTGTAAAGATTAAATGGTCCCAGTGAATGTTTGAGAACGCGGCGCCAACATTAGCTTCGCCAGACAGAATAGCCACTTGGTCTTCAGAGAATGCTTCCGCTAACATACGGCGTATTATTTCGTTTGTAGCGGGAGTGAATTCAGACATTTTAATAACAGCGCGGTTGCCTGCAGCTAAAGCTGTGGCTAATGGTGCAATGGCTAGCTGTACAGGATAGTTCCAAGGAACCATAATGCCTACCACGCCTTTCGGCTGAAAATGTACCTTGTTAGAAGCTGGGGCAAATAGCGCACTCACGTGACGGCTGCTGGGCTTCATCCATTTCTTAAGGTTTTTGCGGTTATACTTGATACATTCTAACGTCACCATAATTTCAGCGATCATGGTTTCGGCTGTTGATCGAGAGCTAAAGTCGGTATTTACGGCTTGGGCTAGCTCATTTTTATATTTGCGTAATATAGCGGATAACTTGTCTAGATCGGCGCGACGAAGGTCAGCGCTTGGGTAAGGAGACGCAGCGTAAGCCGATTTTTGCCTAGCCACCACATCGTTCAAAAAAGCTATCTGTAATTCTTCTTCTGTATCTTTTAATTGCACGGCTGTGGCTGACATTTAAAATCCCCTTATTTAGCTATTATCATCATATTTTTATATACCATCATTATTAGAGTGATTACTCTAAAGGTCAATGCTTAATTGGCTGACAAAGTCGATTTCTAAAAAATGTTATTGCCCATTTGTCTGAGGGTTGAGAGAATGCTTGCCTATTTTTAATACGTTGAAAAGGTCTTGCTTAGCAGCAGACTTTCAGGGTTGTGGTCAGGAATATTAGGCAATGAAGACACGTGAACGCATCATTCAAGCCAGTAAAGAACTGTTTAATGAACAGGGTGAGCGCAACGTAACGACAAATCATATTGCATCCCACTTAGGCATTAGCCCTGGCAATTTGTATTACCACTTTAAAAATAAGCAGCAAATCATCTTTGATATCTATTTGACCTATGAAAAACAGGTAGATGAACAATTGCAGATGCCCGACGATCGTCCGCTGACTATTAACGACAAGCTAATCTACTTACAAGCCATTTTTAAAGGCTTGTGGGATTACCGGTTTCTTCACCGTGACCTGCAATATTTATTAGAAATTAATGAAGAGCTACATAAGCGTTACAACGACTTTTTTAAACGCTGCTTATCTCGTGTTCAAAGTATATACATGGGCTTACGAGATTCGGGAATTATTGATGCCAGTGATAAAGAGGTACGAGCATTGGCATTAAACACCTGGATATTGGTTACATCTTGGTTTGGGTTTATGCATACCAATTTATTAATAGAAGAAGGCCAAGAAGAAAGCTTGGAATTATTACATGCCGGTATTTATCAAATATTTGCACTAGAAAGCCCTTATTTAAATGAAGAGTATCGAGAGCCTGTTTCTCAAATGGTGTCTAGTCTTGGCAAGTCTCTAGAGCAAATTATGGTGCTGACTTAATTCAAGTTTCTAGTGAGTAAATAAGGCTGTAGGCAGATAAAAAAACCCACTAATAAGTGGGTTTTTTCATGCTAGTTAACGTCCATGTTTACTGGTTGTAAGCACCGCTGGCGTAATGTAACTCGTAGCTATGGCTATAAATTTCTAAGATATTACCAAATGGGTCTTCCATATAGATCATGCGATAAGGCTTTTCACCAGGGTAATAATAACGTGGTTCTTTCATCCGTTTTTTACCACCAGCAGCCACAATTTTATCGGCTAAACCTTCTACATCAGGGTCTTGAACGCAGAAATGAAAGATACCTGTTTTCCAATATTCAAAGTTGTCTGTTGGGTTTTCTTGATTGTTAAATTCAAACAGCTCTATCCCAATACGGTCACCGGTGGATAGATGTGCAATTTTAAACTTGTCCCACCCAGCGCCAAAAACATCGGTACACATTTCACCAATCGGGCTGTCATCTTCGGTAATATTGGTGGGCTCCATAATTAGATACCAGCCCAGTACCTCGGTATAAAATTTTACAGCTTTTTCTAGGTCAGGTACCGAAATACCTATGTGTGAAAAGGTTCTAGGATACGGTGTAGACATAATTAATGTTTCCTTGTTTGATGATTATTGCAAAGCATTAACTGCTTCAATATCCCTATAATAGGAGTTGTCTGTTTAAATAAGAAATTATCATATATTATAGTTTTGATAATATTTTGTTATGAGACTGTTATGAGATTGTTATGTTAAACCTCACATGGCTACACACCTTTAAGATACTAGTAGAGACGGGTCACTTTACTGAAACGGCTAAAAAACTGTTCATGACACAGCCAGGTGTGAGTCAGCATGTTAAAAAATTAGAAGCTACTTGCGGACACGCTTTAATCACGCGGGATAAAAAACGTTTTGAGCTTACTGAGCAGGGTCGCTTGGTGTATGACTATGCAAAAGAGGTTCAAGTGAATGAGGCGGAGTTATTAGAACGACTAAGCTTTGATGATCCCTACTCAGGAATATGTAAACTGGCATGCCCAGGAGCATTAGCTTTAAGCCTTTATCCCAAGCTGCTTGATATGCAAATTAAACACCCAAAACTACTTATCCAGTTAGAGGTGGCACCTAACAACAAAATACTTGCAGGTATTGAATCGGGAGAATTTGATTTTGCGATTGTCACCAAGCAGCCTGACGAACAGCTTTTTGATTATCAACAAATGGGCAGCGACGAGCTATGTTTAATTTTACCAAAAGACTACGTTGATGAGCCTGTATTGCAGTCTTTGTCGGAGCTTGGTCTAATCGATCATCCGGATGCTAAGCACTATTTATCCAGCTATTTTTCACAGTCTAGAATGGCTCAGCTAGCGGATGCAAAGATCGATGAAATACCGATATCAGGGTATGTGAATCAACTTGTTCAGATTCTTATTCCGGTAAGCAATGGATTAGGATTTACTGTGTTGCCAAGAAGCGCATTCGATAGCTTCTCAGAAAAGCATCTGCTGACAATTGTTGAACCCAAAAAAAGGGTGATGGAACATTTATTAGGGGTTAAGACACGTAATAGGCAATTACCAGCACGCTATAAAGGCGTAATCGAAAAAATTAAATCGATTATCTCCAGTTTATAGCGGCCGTTAACAAATCAGTGATGGTCCCCGCGGTGGTTCTAGGTTGATGCTTCTACTTTAAACAGTCTTAACATAACCATACCAGCTTGTTTCTCACGGAATAAATGCCAGTGTCTAGGGATGGGTAAATCACTTAGATTGCCTTCACTTTCAATATAAACCCAGCTATTGGTTTTAACTAGGTTGTTGTCGTTAATAAGGTTAATACAGTCAGGCAGAAGACCTTTATTAAACGGCGGGTCTAAAAAGATTACATCAAATTGCTCGGTGCAGCTGGTCAGCCAAATCAAAGCATCAGTTTGAATAATACTGATATTTTGTGCGCCCAGAGTTTTGGCATTTTCGTTGAGATTTTTAATGGCTAGTTTGTTTTTTTCAATCAGAGTAGCCGACGCAGCTTCACGAGAAAGCGCTTCAAATCCCAACACTCCAGAACCGGCAAATACATCAAGTACATTGGCTCCGTACAAGTAAGGCTGAAGCCAGTTAAATACGGTTTCGCGGACTCGGTCGGTGGTTGGGCGTAAGCCTTCAACGTCAGCTATGGGCAACATTCTACTGCGCCATTTACCACCAATTATGCGAAGGCGACTGCCTGTTTTTTTAGCCATTAGAATGAACCTTACTGCAAGGTAGCCATTTTATAGGCACCCTTAATCCTGATAAAGCCAAGGCAATAATGTCTCAGATGCCGTTTCCCAGTTGTCATCATCCCAGCCGTCTAACACAGAAAGATCTTTGCGAAGCTGGTTGACCGGTAAGCGGTAAGCATTAAGTTCAACTAAATATTGGCTTAAACCTGAGGCGTTATTCACCATTTCTAACCATTTTTTGGCTAGCTGGCGTGTATTGTGCGCAATCATATCTGAATCTATTTGATCCTGCACAGCGTGTTTTAGCTGGTCTGGCTGCCGAATCACCAGGGTGCTGTTGTATTTTCCAGGCTGCCATTTAACCGAGTCCCCATGAATTGCTTTTAACAGCTGCACTGTCATTTGCTTGTCCACATGAGTTTGCAGCTGTTGTTTAGCCATTTCCTCCTGAGATTTAGCGGCCTTTTTTATGGTCCCATTTTTTAACGTTTGTGGGTCATTACTTTCAATAAAATCATTAATATATTCACCAGGCCATACAACCATTAACTGTTGGTGATTACTAACTGTGCCAATTGATTTTGAAGCTATAGACGAGTACGAAGGCGATTTATATTTAGACGCCGGTAATAAGCTTTCCATAATAATTTGTGCGCCACGCTCACTAATGTCACCGACAATACTGGCGTGAAGACGTTGTGGGTGGATATATGCTTGCTGGTATTTTTGCAGTTGCGCGCGGGTAAAGCTGGCGGCTGAGGCAAGATTATTCTGCTTGATGTTTCCATAGGCATGACCAGCATAGGTTTGCTGCCATAGCTCATCACTCAATGTGGGCAGTGTTTGTGCGTTGATTTTCACTAGCTTTTTAATGGCTTGGTTAGGCAGTTTTGGTCTATATAAAAGTGCCACACTTTGCTCAATTTGGCTTTTCATTTTAACTGGGTCGGTACTTAAATGCAGAGTAAATTTTATAAAGTCTTGGTCTAATGAAACTTCCATTGGTAGTTTCATTGTTTGGCTTTCAAATTTTAATAGCTGAGCCAGCATATTTGCTCGACCAGTGAATGCATCGTCGTAGGCAAAACCAGCTTGATACCAAAGCTGGATTTCTAGGGTTTCACTAAAATATGGGCTGTACCAAACTTTTGCACCGCTATCGGCATGCCAAATACTAATGTCTAACTTTGGGGCTGGTGGTAATGGCTTGTAATCCATTTGACGAGCACTTTGGCCAAAAATAACAATTAATGCGGCACTTGCCAGCATCAATACATTTAGGCTCATTCGATTAAACTTAGGCTGGTACTCGTTGCTCATTCAGCTTCCTTGTCATTAGACTTTTTATTCTGCGGTGACTGGCTTAAAATCGGTGATGTAAAATCCAATATTCCAGACACAAACCATAGCAGTATTTTTAGGCGACTAATGATAGGATAGCCGTTTTAAAGCATTAGGTGGAAGTAACCCATGTTCGGTTGGGGAAAATCTAAAAATAAGGCAGAAAACCAGCCTTCACAACAAGAAACAGCGCCTCAAATTAACGAAGCCACAGTAAACACCCCTGTAGACTCTGAAAGATCTACTGAGCCAGGCTTTCTTGCGCGTATAAAAAAAGGCCTTAGCCGTACCCGCTCAGGATTCTCAGAAGGCTTGGGAGATTTACTGCTGGGTAAAAAAGAAATTGATGACGATTTATTAGAAGAAATCGAAACTCAATTACTAATGGCAGACCTTGGCGTAGCCGCTACTCAAGATATTATCGCCGACCTAACTGCGCGTACCTCCCGCAAAGAGCTCAATGACAGCGATGCCTTACTTCATGCTTTAAAACAGCGCATGTCTGAATTGTTAGAGCCTTGTCATCAGCCCTTAGTCATTGACGAAAGCAAAAAGCCATACGTGATTTTAATGGTGGGTGTAAACGGCGTAGGTAAAACCACCACAATTGGTAAGATGGCTAAGCGTTTTCAAGCCGACGGTAAATCAGTCATGTTGGCCGCAGGTGATACCTTTAGGGCCGCTGCTGTAGAACAATTACAAGAATGGGGAGCTCGTAATAAAATTGCGGTAGTTGCTCAGCATACCGGTGCAGATAGTGCGTCTGTAATATTTGATGCCGTGCAATCAGCTCAAGCCAAAGGTGTCGATATTGTAATAGCCGACACCGCAGGTCGCTTGCAGAATAAAGCGCACTTAATGCAAGAATTAGAAAAAGTCGTTCGTGTTATGAAAAAACTAGACGACACCGCACCTCATGAAGTGATGTTGGTATTAGATGCGGGCACCGGTCAAAACGCGTTAAGCCAAGCTAAAAACTTTCAGCAAGCGGTTGGCGTAACCAGTATTAGTTTAAGCAAATTAGATGGCACTGCAAAAGGTGGTGTTATTTTTGCAATTGCCAAAGAACTAGCCTTGCCGGTTCGTTTTATTGGTGTAGGGGAGCAAATTGACGATTTACGCCCATTTGACCGCAATGAATTTATCAACGCCCTATTTGATGAAGACGAATCATCAATCAATAGAGCTGAAGGCGGTTAGTTAAGATTCAAAAGATTAAGCTCTAACAATAATAAAAGTAGCAATAATAAATACAGAGGAAGTTACGTTGGCGAATGTTCTCTTTGATCACGTAAGTAAAAGCTATCCCGGTGGTCATCAAGCACTAACCGACTTGAGCTTTGAGATTGCCCAAGGTGAAATGGCATTTTTAACTGGTCACAGTGGCGCAGGTAAAAGTACCCTACTTAAATTGATTATGTTGATGGAAAAAGCCAGTCAAGGCCAAGTGATTATTGACGGCGTTAATCTAGCCCGCGTAACTCAACGACAAATTCCTTTTCACCGTCGCCGTGTGGGCGTTGTATTTCAAAACCACCAGTTACTGTTTGATCGTAGCGTGTTTGAAAATGTGGCGCTGCCGTTGCGCATTAGTGGCTACACCAGCCGAGACTTAGAGCGCCGAGTACGTGCTGCTTTAGATAAAGTGGGACTGCTGAGTAAAGAAAAACAAAATCCAATTGAATTAAGTGGTGGTGAGCAACAGCGAGTAGGCATTGCCCGTGCAGTAGTTAATAAACCCAGCCTGATTCTAGCCGATGAACCAACTGGTAACCTAGACCCCAAGCTTAGTGCTGAAATTATGAACCTGTTTGAACAGTTCAATAATGTTGGTGTGTCGGTGTTAATTGCGTCCCACGACCTGGCCTTAATTAATCGCTTACCTCATCGGGTAATTGGATTAAAAGATGGGCGATTAGCGGGTGAACGCGCAGCGGGAGGGTTAGCCGGTGGCAAGTAATCAGTCTAAGCCTGCAAAGCAGTCTGCTAAAAAGCCTGCAAATAAACGCAGCACTATCACAGCCCAGAGTCAGTGGCAGGCCTACATCCAGCATCATAAGTTAATGGCTGTTGATAGCTTGCAGCGTCTTATGACCTCGTTTGGTTCAAGTTTAATGACCTGGTTGGTGCTGGCCATTGCACTGTCGCTGCCCATGACACTTTATGTATCGCTAGAAAATGTAAAACAATTAAGCCGCACTTGGGACCAAAGCAGTCAGATGAGTGTGTATCTGAAACAAGGAACCATAGACCGTTTTGCTGCAACAGTGGTAAGTGATTTGCAGTCTTGGCCACAAATTCAAACCGCCGTATACATAAGCCCAGAACAAGCACTTGCTGAATTTACCGACAGCACCGGTTTAACTGACGTAATTGACGGCCTAGACAGCAACCCACTGCCGGGCGTGATTAGTGTCGTTCCAAGGTTAGCTCAGCAGGATGTGGGCAGACTAGAGCAATTAGAACAAAAAATACTGTCTTTAAAACACGTAGAGTCTGTGCAATTAGATTTGCTTTGGGTAAAACGTCTTTATCAGTTTATGGATTTAGGTCAAAGGTTGGTTTGGGCGTTAGCCGCTTTATTAGGTTTGGCCGTATTGCTGATTATTGGTAATACCATTCGGCTTTCTATAGAGAGTCGACGTGACGAAATTAGAGTGGTGAAATTGGTGGGCGGAACCGATGCATTTGTACGCCGGCCGTTTTTATATACAGGTATTTGGTTTGGTTTAGGTGGTGGATTAATCGCTTGGGTACTTTTAAGTGTGGGACTTTATTGGCTCTCTGGACCGGTGGAGCGATTAATTAGTCTTTATGGCAGCGACTTTCAATTACGTGGACTGGGGTTTAGTGATTCTTTGTTGCTGATTTTTGACGGTGTATTATTAGGTTGGTTAGGCGCTTGGTTAGCCGTGAGTCGTCATTTGAGTCGTATAGAACCATAAAAGCCATATTTCTTGTCATATTAGTGAATAAGGCTATAACTTAAAGCCATCGTTCAGCACATGAGACATTGATTTGCATTAAAAACAGCAAATGGAACCTTTTATGGTATTGGCGCTCTAAAATCTCAGTGCTACACTGATACCACAGTTAATAGTCGAATTAATTACATTAAACGGAGAAGTATGAACATGAGCACAAGCTTAATGGTCCCTAACATCGCAAGCCTGACGCCAGGTCGTGACCTAGACGGTTACTTAAACGCGATTGGCGGCATTGCTGTGTTAACTGCCGATGAAGAAAAAGCATTGGCAGATCGTTTATACTACGAAGAAGATTTAGATGCGGCACAACACCTTGTTGTCTCTCATCTGCGCTTTGTAGTTCACATAGCTAAAAGCTACAGCGGTTATGGATTGAATCAATCTGACCTAATCCAAGAAGGCAATGTTGGCCTAATGAAAGCGGTTAAGCGATTTAACCCCGAAGTAGGTGTTCGCCTAGTAAGCTTTGCAGTTCATTGGATCAAAGCCGAAATGCACGAATTTATTCTTAAAAACTGGCGCATAGTAAAAGTGGCCACCACCAAAGCCCAGCGTAAATTATTTTTTAACCTGCGCAGTACTAAAAAGAAAATGGGTTGGTTAAATGAATCAGAGGCGCAAACCATTGCCGACGACCTTGGTGTGGCGTTAAGGGATGTGCAGGAAATGGAAGGTCGAATGACCGCCCACGACAGCACATTTGATAGCCCAGTATCCGACGATGATGACGCCGCTTATCAAGCTCCCGTTAACTACATCGAAGATCACAGCTATGACCCAGCTGCTGCTATCGAAAACGCAGACTATGCAGAAGACGCTTCGTCACGCTTACAAAACGCAATGTCTGAGTTAGACGAGCGTAGTCGTGACATTATTATGCGACGTTGGTTGTCAGATCAAAAATCTACTTTGCATGAACTTGCGGCAGAATATGGTGTGTCGGCTGAACGAATTCGACAGCTAGAAAAAAACGCTATGAACAAGGTGAAAGGATTAATTGGGGAAGTGGCTTAATAGCCCGTTTTCAATTCTTTTAATTACTATATAAAAAAGCGGCTTAGGCCGCTTTTTTATTGTTTGTTAGTGTCCCGTCGTGAAATAAGTTCAATCCTCATACCTTGATTTATTGAGTTAAATCCGTATCGTTCCAAATATGAAAAGTCATACGTTAATATTATCTTTAGGGTCTATCTATGGCGGCTTAAGCGTTGCCATAGGCGCTTTTGCAGCCCACGGTTTGAAGCATGTGTTAGACGCTAAAGCCTTGTCGTGGATAGAAACGGCCGCTCACTATCAAATAGTCCATGCCGTGGCACTACTAATACTGGGTTTTGCTGTGAAGCAATGGCCCAATTGGAAGGGACTCCAAATAGCTGGATACAGCTTTAGCGTAGGAATTTTGCTTTTTAGTGGCAGTTTGTACCTTATGGCCGCGACCCAGATTAAAGCTTTGGGTATAATCACGCCTATTGGCGGAGTAGCTTTTTTAATTGGCTGGGCTTTCCTGCTTTATGCGGCCCTTCGCGATACCGAATAAAACCATTAGAGAGTAGACATGTCAGAAAATGATTCTAACGAACTTGAAGAATCTGCCGTTCCAGTTAACAAAAACTCTGACGATGCGCCAAACGAGAGCGTACAGCGAGATGAATCTGGCGTTCCAGTAGGCGTACAATATGCCAAACGTATTAAGTCGTTTGTGATACGTGCAGGGCGTATGAGCACAGATCAGCGAGATTTGTACGCACAACACTATGCCGAGAAAGGATTAAAGCTAGAGCACGGTATGTTGGACTACCAAGCTGTATTTGGAAATAATAATCCAGTAGTTTTAGAAGTGGGTTTTGGTATGGGAAAAAGCTTGGTAGAAATGTGTCAAGCCAACCCAAATTTAAACTATATAGGGGTTGAAGTGCATACTCCGGGTGTTGCAAAATTGCTTCGTGATGCAGCCGATTTTGGGGTTGAAAACTTACGAGTATATGAGGTTGATGCCATCGAGATTTTAGCGCATTGCATCCCTGATGATTCGTTGCACACAATGCAATTATTTTTCCCAGACCCTTGGCACAAAGCTCGACATAATAAACGTCGGATTTTAACCGGTGATTTTGCCGAGACTATACGTAAAAAGCTGGCTATAGACGGTACCTTTCATATGGCTACCGACTGGGAACATTATGCCGAGCAAATGTTAGAAGTAATGGAAGCAGCACCTGGTTATGAAAATATAGCGGGTAAGGGTAGCTACCATCCGCGCCCTGAATTTAGACCATTAACAAAATTTGAAAACCGTGGTGAAAAACTTGGCCATGGGGTTTGGGATTTAATTTATAAAAAAGTAAATTAATCTTTTGAAATGTAATTCGTTAAAGAATAAAAAATTGATAGGAAAAAACTATGTCGTTAAAAAAAGATAAAGAAAAAGTATTTGGTGGCGAGTGGACTGAAGACAGCATGCGTTTTTTCTTAGAAAGCGAAAGCTATGATAATACCGATGTAGACTACATTAATATTATGAAAGCTTATCAGCATATGACGGCTGAAACCTTTGCTGAATTTATTGATTTTTTCAAAACTGAAGGCCATAACGTAAACGCTAAAAACCTCGAGGGTGAAAGCGCTGTTAGTGTGATTGGCTCTCATGCACCTGGAAAGCCATATGCTCAAGCGTTAGCAGCGGCTGGAGCGGTCTAACGGTTATCTAATATTGATAAATTGTGTGGCATAAAAAAGCGAGCTTGGATGTGATTCAGGCTCGCTTTTTTTGGTTTGGGTCATAACAATAGTAAATAACTTACATGTTATTGTTAATTGCCAATCGATTTCTCTTGTTTGCTAATAACGCCTTCCACATAAGACGCACCATTGTGCGAGAAGTCAGATAATAAGTCAGAAATGGTATCGATTAGGCTGTTAAAGCCTTGCTCGCCAGACTGCTCTTTAACTATCTCAATTAGTTGATTTTTTACCTCAAGATTAGAATATTCAATACTTGGGTCACTAATAAACTTAGCTGGCATGGTTAGGTCAATCATATTGTTTATGTGCTCAGCTTTTCCATATGGCGTGGCAGAAAAAACGCCTACTATGTCTGAATCTTTATACACTCGAATTTCTTCAGGGACATGAAGCGCTTTTAGTGTTTGGTGATCGTGATTACCTTCAAGTAAGGCTTTGGTCATTACCAAACTTTGAAAATCTTCTAACACTGTGTGCCTATTTGAAACGAGTTGAGTGGCTTCTCGCTGTGCTTTTGGAAAACCAGCTAAACCTAATACTCCAGGTAGTATAGTTTCAAGAGTACTGTTTCCGGGTACGGGTGTTATATGATATGGGTTAGAGAAGTCGCCAATGTAATGCATCCCCCAACCCATAAAGCGCCATCCCCAATAGTCGTTACCATTTTCAAAGGCGAACTCTGCAAGCTGTTTAAATAACTGAATGCGATATTCAGGATAGGTTTCTTTTAAAAATGCACCTAATGAGTAAAGCATCGCAGACTCGTGATAAAAGCCCATATGGAAAGGAGCTTGAGTACCATATTCTAAGTTAGCGTTGCCAAAAGGCTGTGGACCAAAACCATATTCAAGACCGTAGTCAGTATTATTATCAGTGAATAAGCCTATGTCTAAACCATGATCTGGCTCGTCGTTAGCACTGGTTGCAACATCTATAGGCGCTACCATACCGCCAGCCTTTAACTGAACTAATTGCACGCTGTCTAAATAAGTTACGTCTTTAAATACGGTTATATCTTGCGGTGCGATAGCTGCGGCTGTACGTTTATCGCCAGGTAATAGCTGCAGGTACAAAGGCATTTTTAAATGAGGATTAATACGAATGGCTTGTGTAAAACGTTTTCGAATAGTGCTCGCATCGCCTGTAGCTTTAAAAGCAAGAGCATCTGGTCTAGGCGCATAATGCCATAATGTAGATCGCATGTTTATTTCTTGCTTAGCCAAAAAGGTTTCTAGTTTATTTTCGTTGGCTATTAAAAAAGACTCAATACTCTCTACTTTAACGGGCTCTGCATTTTTGACTGCAGGCATAGAGGCTAACAATGCTTGGCTTACCACGGTATGGTTTGACCACGAAAGCACTGGCATAGCTGCAGCGCTCAGTGATACCAATAAAAGCGATTTTATTATTTTCATTTCAGGAATCGTTCATCAACATATTTGAGTTACACCATACAGATAATTTTAAGGCGTTAATATGACAAATTGAGCGAATAGTGTATCTTTTTAGCCCCGCTTATTTATAAACCTTTTATCAGTTTTCTTACACCAGCTACGTGACGTCTAGAAATAGCAATTTGCTGGTCATAGCCATTTAGTGTTAATAAATAGCCGCCATCATCGTTTTTTTCAAAACCGCTAATGGCTTTAATCGCTACAAGTGCATTTCGATGGACCCGAACAAAAACACCTTCAAATTCATCTTCTAATTCCTTTAAAGGCTCATCAATTAACAACTCACCCAGCTTATGAAATACAGAAATATATTTTTGGTCAGCTCTAAATAAAATAATATTTTCAATAGGGATAAGTTCTAGTCCCTGATGGGACTTGGCACTGATATGGCTGCGGCACGAATTGCCATTTAGCGATTGAGCTTGTACTTTGTTGAGTTTACCTAACTTAGATAATGCATTCCTTAGTTCCTCTAAACGCACAGGCTTTAGTAAGTAGCCTACTGCTTGCACATCAAATGCTTGAATAGCGTACTCATCGAAAGCGGTAGTAAAAATAATAGCTGGCGGAGTGTCTAATTGGCTAATATGCTGTGCCGCTTCTAAGCCGTTCATTGCCGGCATTTGTATATCCATAAGCACCACATCAGGAGCAAATTTTTCAATCTCCTCAATTGCTTCAATACCGTTACCGGCTTCACTTACCACCTCGCCTAGCTGAGCGTTATTTATAAAACGAATTAGACGTGTGCGTGCTAAGGGCTCGTCATCAACAATTATTATTTTCATAGATTTATGCTGGCCGTATTAGGGTACTCAATAGTAATAATAAACTGATCAGAATTTAATTGGGTGGTCATTAATACACTCTCTCCATAAAGTGCTTGTAATCGGTGACGGATATTCTCAAGTGCCATTTGATTACCAGATTCTTTTTGCGCGCTGTTGGCTTTAACTTTTATCGGTGTGTCGCTGATAGGGTTGCTGACCTGTAAAAAAACCCTATTATTTTCAGTATTCATATCTACCTTCACTGTACCACCATTGGTGCGCGAAGAAATACCGTGATGAATGGCATTTTCGATGAGAGGTTGTAATGTTAATAATGGGATTCTAGTAGCGTTTGCGGCTCTAATATTCCAGTCAACCTTCAAGCGATCACCTAATCGGATTTGTTCAATATTCACATATTTTCGACACAGATCCAGTTCTTGCTTTAGGCTAACCTCACTTCCTGCTTCTTTTAAGCTAGCCCTAAACAGCTCGCTTAAATCCTCCACTGCTTGCTCGGCTTTGTCGGGGTCCACATGAATAAGGCTAGCAATAATGTTCATACTGTTGAATAAAAAATGCGGCCTAATGCGGCTATGTAAGGCTTGGATTCGCGACTGCAGTTCGCTGCGGGCACGCAGGCGACTTTCCATTTGTACAAAAAAATAATGCAGCAACAAAGACGCTAAGATCGCTGAGATAAGTTGATTTTTAAGGATCCAGTCCCAACCTAAATTTTCGTATAAAAAGTACTGGAAGCCCCATTTAGTAAGTAGGCTTAAAGTTAAATTACACAGTAAAATTACCGAAAAGCTAATGGCGGCTAATTTATTAAAACTCATGTGGGCTAAATGTAATCGCAATCGGCATAGGCTTGCAGCGCAGACTAACACCATCCACTGAATGTACAGCGATAATAAGCCAAATTGCTCCCAGCTAAAATCTAACGCGCCACTGGATAATAGTGTTATGACAATGACCAGTGCTTCGCTAAACAGAATCACCCACAGCGCACTTCGGCCTTGGCACAGCTCAGGAATTAAGTCTTTTGGGTCGATTGAACCTTGGCTAAAAGATGTCTGTGACATGTGCGGCTAACCATCTCGGTAGTGACATTTATTAAGTATCAAAAATAATTAAGTCTAGAGTTTGTATTATTCTGAGCTAAGGCTCAAGTTTACAGGGCTACACTGTGTTTAAAATGAGATAACTGTGGGTTAATCGCTAAACAAGCGCGCAAACCAGAGCTGCATAGGTGAGGAAGTCCGCTAGAATCTGTATAATGCGCGACAATATAAGCTTATCTTCGTTTCTAGCAAGGATCCACACATGACTGAACAAACAAACTCTGCCTGGGGCGGTCGTTTTTCTGAACCTACTGATGCTTTTGTCCAACGCTTTACTGCATCGGTAGAGTTTGATCAGCGCATGTATGCTCAAGACATCCAAGGCTCAGTTGCTCATGCCACCATGTTGGCAAAAGTAGGCGTGCTCACAGAAGGCGAAAGAGACGAAATAATCAAAGGCTTAGCCGAAATTAAAGTCGATATAGAAGCAGGAAATTTTGAATGGTCAATCGCCCTAGAAGATGTGCACATGAACATCGAGGCTGCTTTGACCGCTAAGATCGGTATTACCGGTAAAAAGCTTCACACTGGCCGCAGCCGTAACGACCAAGTAGCCACCGACATTCGGTTATTTTTACGCAGTGAAATTGATCACATGTCTAGCGAAGTGACACGTCTACAGCAAGGTCTTATCGAGTTAGCTACAAAAGAAGCCGATACAATTATGCCGGGCTTCACGCATTTACAAACAGCCCAGCCAGTTACTTTTGGCCACCATTTATTAGCATGGAACGAAATGCTAGAGCGTGACTTTGCCCGCTTACAAGATTGTCGTAAGCGTACCAATGTGATGCCGTTAGGCGCAGCGGCATTGGCCGGCACTACATACCCAATTGACCGCCATATGACAGCTGAATTGTTAGGTTTTGATGCACCCACTGAAAACAGCCTAGACAGCGTATCAGATCGTGATTTTGCCATTGAATTTACTGCGGCCTGTGCAACGATCATGATGCACTTAAGCCGCTTTAGTGAAGAGCTAGTATTGTGGGCAAGTGCACAATTTAACTTTATCGACTTACCAGATCGCTTTTGTACTGGTTCTTCAATTATGCCGCAAAAGAAAAACCCAGACGTACCAGAATTAGTACGCGGTAAAGCTGGTCGCATCTTTGGTCATCTAATGAGCCTGTTAACGTTAATGAAAAGCCAACCTTTGGCTTACAATAAAGACAACCAAGAAGACAAAGAACCGCTGTTTGATACTATTGATAACGTAGGTGGTAGCTTACGTGCATTTGCCGACATGATGCCGCATGTAGTGGCCAAAAAAGAAGTGATGCGTGAAGCCGCACTGCGTGGCTTTTCAACAGCCACCGATCTAGCCGATTACTTAGTACGTAAAGGTGTCGCGTTCCGTGACTCGCATGAAATTGTAGGCAGTGCGGTTGGTTATGGGGTTAAGTCTGGTAAAGATCTAGGGGAAATGTCATTAGAAGAATTACAGCAGTTTGGTGACATGATCACCGATGATGTATTTGATGTGTTAACGCTTGAAGGTTCGGTCAGTGCTCGTGACCATCTTGGAGGTACCGCGCCTAATCAAGTGCGTGCAGCAGCAAAGCGCGCAACAGCTAAATTAGCCCAACGTTAAAGGTTGGAGCTTGCTAGCAAGCGAATAAATAAAGTCTGAACTAATAAAGACTAAATAAAAAAACCGAATGAAGTAATTCATTCGGTTTTTTTGTGCAAGCTGAAAGCCAGTCTACAAGTGACTGGGCTCATCTAACGAGTTAGCTAGATTTTGCTGCAAGTATGTTGTCGGCCACTTCTCTGGGATTTAAAACATCTTTTATTTTAAATAGAGTCCCTTCATTGGTTTCAAATTCAATATGACCAGTGCCTAGCATTCTTTTATGCACAGTACATTTTGCAATGTTATTAATATCAATAGTGGCTGGTTTACCTATGTAAGGTTTTTTGGTCAGTTCATTATCTTTAATTGAATATGAATAACCTAACGTGGCCATTAACACTATTAACCAGCAGGGTATGGCTAGAAAAAAAAGTATCAGCAGTGTTTCTACTAACGCCCCCGCTATAAGGGTATTAAGTAATACGAACACAGGAAATAATAACAGCAGTGGAAATGCCACGGGGGTAGGTTTAACTATCATGGCAGCTCTAATACGCCATCCATTTCAACTTCAGCATTTTTAGGCAAAGACGCAATACCAATAGCGGCACGTGCTGGGTATGGCTGTTCAAAGTATTCAGCCATTATGGTATTTACGATAGCAAAATTGCCTAGATCGGTTAAAAATATATTCAGCTTTGCAATGTCTTGCAAACAACCACCGGCGGCTTCGCATACGGCGGTTAAATTATCAAATACACGACGCACATTAGCTGCAAAATCACCTTCAACCATTTCCATGGTTTCTGGAACCAGTGGGATTTGTCCAGATAAATAAACTGTTTTGTTTACCTTTACGGCCTGAGAGTAGGTGCCAATGGCTTGCGGAGCTTTTTCTGTGTTAATGATTTCTTTCATGGTAATCCTAATACTATCTTTTGGTTCTTTATCCGGTATTTTTTACCCGAATAATTTTTGATACGGCTTTATTTTTCTTAAGTTGGCGCATGACATCAGCAAGGTGTTTACGGCCATGCACACCAATTTGTAGGCTTAAGACGCTCAGTTTTGCGTCTTTATCATCTACGCTAATTTGCTCTAAATTACCGTCGGCGTCAGTAACCGAAGCGGCTAGTTTAGCGATAGTGCCGCGATGATTTTCTGTCCAAACCCGTAATGTAACAGAGAAATCTTCTTTGATTTTATCATCCCATATTAACGGCAAGCACTTATCGGTCTGATCTAAAAATTCTTGTACGTTTTTACAGCCAGTGGTATGAACAACTAGGCCTCGGCCAGCACTTGTATAGCCAACTACGTCGTCACCAGGAATAGGGCTACAGCATTTTGCATAGGTTACTACACCGCCTTCTTTACCCGATATACTAAATACACCTTCGCTGGAAACGGTAGACACACCTTCGGTTTCGCCCAGTGCAAAAACAGCAATACGCCGAGCAATGGCTTGAGCAGAACGAGTGCCAAGGCCAATGTCTTCTAAAATCACGTCAAAGTCTACCGAACCAAACTCTTTCATTAAATGTTCTAAGTGATCAAGCTCTATATCGTTTAGATCCAGGTGGAACATAGACAGCGCGCCACTTAATAGGCGATGGCCCAAGGTAATCGATTCGTCGTGCTTTTGGTTTTTAAGGTAGTGACGAATGTTGGCGCGGGCTTTACTGGTTACCACAAAATTTAGCCAAGACGGATTTGGGCTGGCACCAGGGGCAGTAATAATTTCTACTGATTGGCCGCTGTATAAGCGTGTACTCAAAGGTGCCAAATGACCGTCTATACGACAACCTACACAGGTATTGCCCACGTCAGTATGCACGTTGTAGGCAAAATCTACGGCGGTGCTGTCTTTGGGCATTTCTACGATACGACCCTTGGGTGTAAATATATAAGTATCGTCTGGAAATAAATCTAGTTTTACGTTTTCAATAAATTCTTGTGGGTTGCCTGCTCTTTGCTGCAGCTCTAATAAACCTTTAACCCATTGGCGAGCACGCTTACTGCCTTTACTGTGTGATTCGCCTTCTTCATCTTTATATAGCCAATGTGCGGCGATGCCATTGTGAGCCATTGCTTCCATTTCTTCGGTACGAATTTGAACTTCAATGTGAACGCCACCCACCCCGATTACTGACGAGTGAATAGACTGATAACCATTGGATTTTGGAATGGCAATGTAATCTTTAAAACGGCCAGGCACCGGCTTATAAAAGTTGTGTACAAACCCCAGTGCGCGATAACAACTGTCTACGTCTTCTACAATAATGCGAAAACCGTATACGTCCATAATTTGATTGAAGGATTTTTTTTGTTCCTTCATTTTACGGTAAATACTATAGAGGTGCTTTTCACGGCCAATGACACGGGCTTTTAACCCTTCTTCTTTCAGGCGTGTTTTAAATGCTTCGCTGATGCGCTCAACCAGTTCACTGCGATTACCGCGGGCTGACTTAACGGCTTTTTGAATCATTTTGCTACGCATAGGATGCTTGGCAGCAAAACATAAATCTTCTAGCTCCATGCGAATGTTGCTTATACCGAGCCGATTAGCGATTGGGGCATAAATTTCTAGGGTTTCGTTAGCAATACGACGCTTTTTATCTGGAGGCATGGCATTTAAGGTGCGCATGTTGTGCAGGCGATCGGCTAGTTTTACTAATATAACGCGAATGTCACGAGCCATGGCCATGGCCATTTTTTGGAAGTTGCCTGCTTGTTTCTCTTCTTGGCTGCCAAACTTAATGTGGGTTAATTTACTCACGCCATCTACAAGTTCAGATACGGTTACACCAAATTGTTGTTCTAGGGCATCTTTTGGAACTGCGGTATCTTCAATTACATCATGGAGCATGGCCGCCATTAGGCTTTGTGGGTCCATGTGCATTTCAGATAGAATTCTGGCCACCGCCAGCGGATGAACAATATAAGGATCGCCACTACGACGATACTGCCCGTCGTGAGCTTGCTCGGCGTAGTAGTAAGCACGGCAAACCTGATTGATTTGCTCGGGCTCAAGATAGCTGCTTAGGCGTTCTGCCAAGGCATCTATAGTTGGCAACGTTAACCTCCAGTTTTCTGGTTAAGGATGAGAGTTGCCAATATCAATTAACCTAACTCTTGAGCAGCAAGTTCTGCTGCTTCAAATGCGGCCATTGTTTCAGGTGTTACTTTACCTGCAGCAATTTCACGTAAAGCCACAACTGTTGGTTTATCAACACCAGCGTCTACTAATGGTTCTGCACCTTGAATAACAAGTTGGCGAGCGCGTTTGCTAGCCAGCATAACCAAATCAAAACGGTTGTTTACGTTGTTTAAGCAATCTTCTACGGTTACACGAGCCATCTGAATTCTCTTTGGTTAATTGAGCAAATAGGTTTGCTCATAAAATTTTAGTTAGTAGACCAAGTAGTCTACAAAAAGTACTGACTTTTCGCCAATTGTTTCATTCAAACTGGCAAAAAACAGGGCAAAAAATGCATGTGTGTGGCTTGTTTAGGTCAAAAGCTCACTGATCATCACTTCATGTTCTTCTATTTGGCTAGAGACCGTTAATCGGTTGGCCATAAATATGGCTTCTAATTCGGTCAAGGCGCGGTCGAATATGTCGTTTACTACTAGGTAATCAAATTCGTTGTAGTGGCTCATTTCACTTACGGCTTCGGCCATGCGTGCGGCAATAACGTCTTCACTATCTTGCCCACGACCTTGTAGGCGGGATAATAACGCGCTGCGTGAAGGCGGCAGAATGAAAATACTCACGGCTAGCGGCATCAGTTTACGAACCTGTTGCGCGCCTTGCCAGTCAATCTCTAGAATCACGTCATGGCCGTCAGCTAGTTGCTTTTCTACTGCACGTTGGCTGGTGCCATAATAATTACCGAATACTTGCGCGTGTTCTAAAAAGTCACCTTTGCCAATTAAATCTACAAAGGTGTCTTTAGTTACATAGTGATAATGCACGCCGTTTTCTTCACCAGGACGTTTTTCACGGGTGGTATGGCTTACGCTAATGGCAATGTCAGTAGTCTTTTCTAGTAACGCTTTTAATAAGCTGGTTTTACCCGTGCCAGACGCGGCGCTAACAATGTATAAGGTGCCTGTGCTCATTGGTGTTCTCTTACGGACAAGTTAATAACGATTTATAGTTTCTAGTATATAAAGCTATCACTGATTCAGCCATGAACTTATGCGAATGAGTGCATTTATTTCAGTGATACGCTTAATGTATTTGTTACTCAATATTTTGTATCTGCTCGCGCATTTGCTCAATTAACACTTTTAATTCCACTGCAATGTGAGTGGTAATATGGGAAATAGACTTAGAGGACAAGGTATTGGCCTCGCGATTAAGCTCTTGCATCATAAAATCTAAACGCCTGCCTACCGGACCTGCTTGATTTAAGGTTCGAGTGATCTCGGCTAAATGCGCGTTCAGCCTATCTAGTTCTTCATCTACATCCGATTTTTGCAACAGGATCATCATCTCTTGTTCAAAACGGTCGGGGTCCACATTAATAGTTAATTCTTTGAGTTTAGTATTTAAGTGATCACGCTGCGCCGTCAATATTTCAGGGAGCAATTTACTGACAGCATCTGTCTGCTGATGAATGTCAGTTATACGTTGCTCGATAAAGGTTTTAAGGGCAAGGCCCTCACGTCCACGCATTTCAATTAGCTGGCTTAGGGTATCTTTAAAACTTAGCAGTGCTTCTTTTCCTGCTTGCTGGTAATCGGTGCTGCCTTGGCTGATGACCCCCGGCCACTTTAATATATCCAAAGAACTTAACGCGTTACCCGGTCCAATTATACCGTGAACTTGGTCGGCAGCTTCGCTGATCTGGGTCACTAGGTCTGCATTGATGACTAGATTTTGTTGAGTCTGATTTGAAGTAAATTTTAAGGTGCATTCTACCTTGCCACGACTGAGGGTTTGACGAATGTGGTCGCGCAATTCGGCTTCAATAGAACGCATTGAGTCAGGCAGGCGAAAGTGCAATTCTAGGTAGCGTGAGTTAACCGTGCGGATTTCCCACGAGTAACTGCCTAGCTCGGTTTGCAGGTCGGTGCGCGCAAATGCCGTCATACTCAGGGTCATGGGTGTATCCTTTTGGGGTTTTGTGCATTTTAACCCTTTAATAATGTGATTCGCCATCAATGTCTGCTTGGCGTTAGGTTTCAGGCCGTTATAATGCATGGCATTACGGATACAATTTCCAATTTATGTATTCTGACTTATTTAATCAATTGAGAATTATCATGAGACCTAGTGGCCGTCAGCTGAATCAACTGCGTGAGGTTAAAATCACGCGTAATTTCACTAAGCATGCGGAAGGTTCTGTATTAGTGGAATTCGGCGATACTAAGGTTATTTGTACTGCCACTGTCGAAGGTCGTGTACCTGGGTTTTTACGTGGTAAAGGCCAAGGCTGGGTAACCGCTGAATATGGCATGTTGCCAAGGTCTACAGGTTCTCGCATGATGCGTGAAGCGGCTAAAGGCAAACAAAGTGGTCGTACAGTAGAGATAAGTCGATTAATTGGTCGTTCGCTACGCGCCGCAGTTGACCTAGAAG
>JAWUVO010000068.1:0-22542 GCA_034112325.1 Bermanella sp.
CAGCCCAAGTGTATTTGATAAGGAGGTTGAATAAATGTTTCTTAAAAAATTCGTATATGTGAACTGGGGAAATATTCCCGCAACAGAATTTGACTTTGGACCAATCAATCTTCTAAGTGGGGGTAATGGCTCAGGTAAAACAACGGCAGCCGATGCTATACAAACTATTATGACAGCCGCCCACGACAACCTATTTAACTATAACCCTGGCCAAGACGAAGCCACGCAAAAAGGCCGTGGTAAGCAGGTGCGCACTTTGTCATCTTACGTACTGGGTTGTGACGATGGCAGTTATGCTCGTCCAGGCGGCGCTAACGGTTATTTAGCCGCTGTGTTTCATCCTACTGAAGGTGAAAGTGGCCAGCCATTTACCGCTATTATTGGTGTGAGTGCTTACATAGATAAAGCTGGTAACAAAGCCGTGGCACGTCAGAGCGATTTTTTACTAATGATTGCGGCAGGACACGAGCTAACGCAAAGTGACTTTTTAACGGAACAAGACGGTAAAAAACAAGTCGTCGCTACCGATAAAATACTTAAGCGTTTGCAAAAGCGCTGTGGTCAACGTGCGGTAGAAAAATACGACACTAAAAAACAATATCTACGTCGTTTATATGGTGCGTTACAAGGCCGTGACGACGCAGTCAGTGAGCGAGAAGCGCTAAATGCGGCTCGTGCATTTTCTCGCTTCATGGCATATAAACCGGTTAAGAGTATTAACGGTTTTGTGGCTAATGAAATTTTAGAGAAAAAAGATTTAGGCGAAGCTATTCGCACTGTAAGCGATCTGATGAAAACTATTCATTCAATGGAATCAGACTCAAACGCGTTGATTGAAAATATCGGGGTACTACTGAACAGTAAAACCCATAGCCAAACTTATATTGATCAATGGATTGATTATCAAGTGGCCCACTATGTGGCAGCCAAAAGCCGTTACCTTGAAGACCAAAAATCTTATAGCGATGCAAAAAATAAACAGCAGTCGTTACGTGGTGATTTAACCAATAAAGAGAGCGAGCGTGAAACCGCCGAGTTACGTCGTAAGCAGTCTCGTGAACAGTTAGTTAATCTAGAAGCCCGTCGTCAAGGTATTCCTGCGCTTAAAGATAAAGATTCGTTAGAAACCGATATCGAATCCTATAAAAAACAACTTCAACAGCAAGCGATATTATTGCTAGAGCAAGACAAGCAATTAAAGTTCACACTTGATGCAAGTAAAAGTATCTACAAGTCATTGCATAGCACCAGCGTAGGTACTGAAATTCCTGAACTGATAGAACGCAGTTTTATGAAGCAGGCTAAAGAAATTGTGGCTTTAGGTGACGAGGCCCAACTTGATTTTCCTAAGCTGCTAAACAAAGACATGATTGACATTGCGCCATTAGAAGCACACCTAGACGAAGGTATTTCACGTCAGCAGCAAATTAACCAATGGCGTGAAAAATGGTTCAACCCTGAGCTATCTCGTAACGGGGTAAGCTTACGTGATCAGTTAGCTAAGTTGGCGGATCGCAGAGAGCAAAAACTGCAAGCACAGCACAAAAAAATGCAGCAAATTCAACAAGATTTAGACCGCCTGCAGTCGAGCCAAGTTAGCTATCCATATTTTGTTGAGGCCGCGTTAGAAGCGATTCAACGTGAGTGCCCGCAAGCCGATCCTAAAGTATTGTGTGATCATGTTGAAATTTTAGATCCTGACTGGCAAAACGCCATTGAAGGTTATATTGGCGGTGCACGTTTTAGTATTGTGGTAGAGGAGGATTACGAGTCGGACGCTATTCGTATTGTTCGTAGCATGCCAGGTGGTAACCGAGCCCGAGTTATTCAGGGTAGTAAAGCCAAACAAGACGCTGAGCGTTCAAAAGCATCACATAATTCAATTATGAATTTAATGAAATTTGAACACGCAACCGCCAAACATTATTTACTGGCCAGCTACGGCAGCGTAGAGCAGGTGCCAGATGCCGACACATTACGTAAAACTCGTCGTGGCTTAACGAAAGAAGGTATGGGGTCAGGTTCGTATTCTATGTACCGCTGCGATATGGCCGACAGCGAATTAGTATTTGGTCAAGGTGCGCGCGAACGAGCACAGGGTGCCAAGCAGCGTGAATTCCAAAACCTAGCAGAGCAAGCTGGTGTGGCACAACAAAGCATGCGCGAAGCTCAAGACTTATTGTTGGCCATTAATCAATTACGCCATTTAAGCTACGCCGATCAACTTCAGCAAATGGTAAGTGTGAATCGTCAATGGCAAAATGCAGAAAAACAAATGGATCAAATTGATCTATCTGATTTTTCAGAAATTGAAGGTGAATACGAGCAATTAGCAGAGGTTGCTCAGCAGCTTGATGCCCAAATTCAACGTTTAGATAGTGAACTTGGACAAAATGCTCAGCAGTTAAAAGAAAGTGAAAAACGTTGTGCATTACTAAGTGACCAGCAAGAGTTTACTTCTGAAAAAGCTGATCATAATGAAGATAACCTGCGTGGTATTGCTAAATTATGGCCAGATTTTGATGTAGAAAAATGCTTAGCCGATGCCGATTCTGAAGCTGATAGAACTACGGCCGAAATAGCACAGAACCAGCAGCAATCAATTTTGAGTGAATTGAATAGTCGCGCTCAAAGCTTAGATCGCGCTATTGCCGACCATAACCAACGTTGCCAAATGGTCGATTCAATTATTTATGATCCAGACTATGCCGAAGAGCATAGCGCGGCTTTCTTTCAGTCTATTTGTGATTTACAACGTGAAGTAGATCGAATTCATAACAGACTGAAAAATAATATATTGGTAGAAAAACAAGATAAATTATCTAGTCTAAAAGACAGCTTTGACAACGCTTTTGTTACTAACTTATGTCATGCCATTTACCAAGCAATTAGCGAAGGTAAGCGCACGTTAGAAGACATGAACGTAGAGTTGAAGCACCATCGCTTTGGCACCGATAAAGAATGTTATTGGTTTGACTGGGAGTGGGTGCCAGAATTTAAAGACTATTGGAATTTCTTTGAAGAAGTTATCAAGAATCCAATGATTGGCGAAGGACAAACTTTATTCGAAGCTGATTTAAGTGAAAAATCGGTTAAAGTTCGTGAGCAATTAATGTCTATGTTGTTAAGTGACGACGAGCAAAAATCTATGCGCGAGCTTGAACGTTTATCTGATTATAGAAACTATAGAAATTATGAGATTTATAAACAGCCAGAAGGTAAAGAGCCCATCGCACTTTCACAATACGGAACTGGTTCTGGAGGGCAGTTAGAAACTCCCGCTTATATTATTCGTAGTGCGGCGATAACATCTGCATTTAGATTTAACAAAGGTGATACGCATTTAAGAATGGTACTAGTAGACGAAGCCTTTAGTAAAATGGATGAAACTCGTTCGAAAGAAGTAATAAGCTATTTGACTGAAAGCCTAGGCTTACAATTATTATTTATTATGCCTACCTCTAAAGCAGGTCCGTTTATGGACTTGATTAGTAACCAATATGTATTTAGTAAAGTGCCATTGGCTAGTGGAAAGCGTGGTGAATTAAATACTCGAGTATTGGTAGATCGTCAGCTTTGTAATAAAGAGAAAATTCAAGACCTATGGTCCCATCATAGAAGAATAGTAAGGCAACAAGCCGAGCTTGATTTTATGGATGAATTTGCTTAGAACTGTGGGATAAGTACTGGGGTTTATTAATGAGCGTTAATATCAGTATTTAATATTAAGGGTAGACTTGAAAGAGTTTACCCTTAATTTTTATTAATTAATTATTTAGGCTTCTGCTTCCGCCCTTAATTTTGCACGAACATTCATTAATATTTTTCCATAAGTATTATCCGCACGTCGATCACGACCGCAGCCCCAATAATAATCATAAGCACTATTTTCAACCAGTCCCTTATCTTCAGTTTCTAGTAATGCATGGGCTACTTCTGGATAACTTTTGCACTTAGTATAAACAGCACGAGTCATTAATACCTGGCGCAGCTTTTTCCAATCACGTTTCTTTTTTAAAAAACGCCACTTAGTAAACTCAATGACCGCCTTTGCAGTGGGCTGTATTAAAATTTGTGATTGCAGTCTTTCGCTATCAAAAAGCATCGCTTGGTAATAATGCTCTACCGTTGGCCATGTTTTTCCATCTAGGGTAAAGGGGTGTGCCGAAGCGCTGCCTAATAATGTATTTGTATCGTGTCTTGAGAAGAAAATATCATTTTCATTTTCTTCTGGAAATAATCCGGCTGTCATGAGGAACCCAGTGGTAATTGTGTAACATGATGAACGCTCTCTACTACGCTGTTAAAATTGTTAAGAGAGCTATTTTTTTGATATTCGCGAATGGCAGAATCTAATTTTTCTAATCCCAGTTTTGGTAAGTCGTAATCTACATATAGGTCAGTAAATTCTTCTTTAGACTCGTAGGCTGGGTTCTCATGTCGTTCTAATAGTACTTCGCATTTTCGTTTCAAATGAAGCAGCTGTACTTTAAGGCTATGGGTTTCAGCGAGCTGTCTAAGGTAAAAATTTATTGTAATGCTAAGCATTAATAACGTTATGCCACAAAATATAATACGTGAGTGATTACCATATTCGGTAAATACATATTCAGAGTGACTATAGCCTATTAAAAACATCAAGCCTTCAACCATACTAACTTGGCACTCACCAGCTTTACAGTTAAGAAAGCTTTCAGGTAAGTTAGAAATCAAATAGGCATGATAAACAATGACCGTAATGGTGGCTATCAAGGCTAAAACACCTTGACGCAAGTAAGATGGTGTTCTTAATATATTTTGGGCTGAGGTATATTTGAAACGTGGCAGCAAGTAGATTACGGCAATTATGGCGACTAATATTATAAATTCTAAGTTAAGTTGGAAGGGGCTATTATTCATTTGAAATATTTTTCTTAGTAGGTCTGCTGTAGCCTTATCATCGCGTAAGCCTGTTTCAAACACAAGGCCAATATATTTGTCTGGTTCGATTCTAACCGTTGAGTTAATTAACAGTAGATAAATGAGTTATTTTTACCTACTTTACTAAGCTATTTTACCAGAATTTACCAGCAAGGCTTAAACCATGAATGACGGCTGCAGTATAAAGGTCTAAAGTAATAAAACAGCCATTTCAAATGACGTACTATGAAACAAATATTTATAGCTCTTATTCTTGTCTTTTCTGCTGTTGCATTTTCTGGTCAGTTAGACCTGCGCAAGTTCCAATACCCGGTAGAAGATGCTAAAACCAGTGCAAAAAGCCCTGTCCCTAGGTTTTGCTCATTTATTATCAGCAGTACCAGTAAGCCAAGGTTGCCGGGTGTAAGCCGTGATAAGATAGTCGCAGTGCTAGCTAAGTACCGAACTAAAATAATGAATGAATTTCGTCTTTATGAACAAGACCCAATTGGTAATCAAGAAAAGATATTATTAGAGCGTTACTGTACCCGCTATAATCGTATGCTAATAAAAGAGCTGGGAATTTAATAAGTGCATAAAGATAAAATGGAATGTCGTTTAGGCTGTGGAGCCTGTTGTATTGCGCCATCTATTAATAGCCCAATACCTGGAATGCCAGGCGGTAAAAAAGCCGGCGAGCGCTGCATTCAATTAAACACTGATAATTTATGTGAATTGTTTGGCTTGCCTGAGCGGCCAGCCCTATGCGACCGATTTAAAGCGGATATAGATGTATGTGGTAACAGTAATCAGCAAGCACTAGAAAACCTTATTTATCTTGAGCAGGTTACATCTTAAATTATTCAATAGACAACAATGGATACCCGTATTCGCGAGTAAGACTGTGGGTTTGTTATATGTCAAATAGGGAGGTAGCTCCTAATATCATTACCCTTTTATAATCAGGTCAATCTTGCATGTATCGAATCAATGTTTATATCCCCGAAAGTCATTTAGAGCATGTGAAAACGGCTATGTTTAATGCAGGAGCGGGTCGTATAGGAAATTATGACCACTGCTGCTGGCAGGTAAAAGGGTTTGGCCAGTTTAGGCCGCTAATAGGTAGTAATGCCTTTATTGGCAAGTTAGGTGAAGTGGAGATGGTTGATGAGTTTAAGGTAGAATTAGTATGTGAATCTGCGGTTTTAAGCTTGGTTATAGCGGCTATGAAGCAGGCTCACCCCTATGAAGAGCCTGCATATGATGTTTATCAGCCTATAGAGGCTTAATTAGTAAGCCCTCATATTACTTCTTCATTGCAGCTTTAGACGCCTCACGAATCCTTTCTGATGGATGAATATCAAAAATACGTGTTTTGAGCTCGCCATTATTATGGTCATCTAAAAAATGCTTAATAGTTTTTTTAACCGTCGGAAAAGCGATTTGATCCCATGGGATTTGGTCAAAATCAAATAACTTTACTTCTAGGCTTTCAGTAGTTTGGCTTGCATGTTCAGGGCTTGTCATTTTAGCCAGAAAAAATATGTGCACTTGAGAAATGAACGGTACGCTTACGCTTGTCAATAATGTTCCACATTCAACTACAATTCCGGCTTCTTCTAGCGTTTCTCTAACCGCACCTTGCTCTAGACTTTCTTGTTCTTCCATAAACCCAGCCGGTAAAGTCCAGTATCCTAGTCTTGGCTCTATTGCACGTTTACATAACAAAATTTTATTTTCATAAACAGGCAGTGTGCCGGCTATGATTCGTGGGTTTTGATAATGAATAGTTGAGCACTGGGTGCAAACCGCACGTTTAAGGTTGTCGCCCTCAGGAATACTGTATTTAACTGGGTGGCCGCAGTCGCTGCAAAATTTCATGGATTAACCTAACTTAATTTAGCTTTGAGTATAGCGAGCGTATTTATTTAGGTATAGGAAATTGAAGCACTATAAAGTAAAAAGCCCAACTATTTATAAGTTGGGCTGAATAGAATTATTCTGTAATCGATAGATCAGTAACGGTTAACTAAATATAGGGTTAACTAAACATAGGGTTAGGAAAAGATAATACAACGGCGTCATCCTTTTGCTCAGATGGCTTGCTTTCGGCTTTACCATCAATAAATTCACGCAGTTGATATAAAGATTCATGCATCATTTTACTAATATTAATGCATGCAGACATGGGGTTTTTAGACAGTCGTCTTTGCCCGTCTATTTGAAATTGTAAGCCCTCTAAGCGCAAGCGATAGGCTTCAGGTGCTTTATTAATGATAGCTTCAACGTATTCTTGGCGTAATCGTTCAAGAGCATCTGGGTCTTGAATAGCCATCTCACGCAGACGCTCAAAACTGGGCAATAGTTTATTCACAATATGGACCCCAAAAAAAACCAATAAAAAAATTGTAATATGATCAAAGTAGTCTACATGTCAATTTGCTGTGGCATAAGCTTGAAAAACACTCAATATTCAGGCAGGCATGGCGTATATTGTGATAGCTAAATATTGTTCTAAACCTACAGTATTGTAATAAGTTCTTTTAAAACAATGATTTAAGTCAGTATAGGTAAGCGGTATTTATATTTTTTAGAATACAGAGGAATTAAAAAAAGCCCAAGCAGTCTATTATTTTATAAGGTAATGATCGTTTTATGAGTAGCTTATTAAATTATTCAATGTAACTTTAAGCTGCATCTAAATACATCAAGAATCAGCCATCATTTTTTATACAAAGTTATCAATAATTAGCTGAAGTGATAAGCATAATTGGTTAAAATACAACCGCTAGTAAGAGGTGTATATGGGGTTAATGAGTTTAATAGAGCAAGTAAAAGCGCATCAGCCACGAGTGCTAGGTTTAGATAAGCTAGCAAGTGCAGCGGTTTTAATAGCCATAACGGATCAAGACGAGCCTGAGGTAATACTAACTTTGCGCTCTAGCGATTTGTCTACGCATCAGGGCGAAGTGGCATTTCCTGGGGGGAAAACGGATGACACCGATGCAGATTATACGGCCACCGCTTTAAGAGAGGCCCATGAAGAGATTGGATTACTGCCTCATTTGGTCACTGTAATTGGCGAGTTAGATCAAGTTGTGTCACGTTACGGATTTCTGGTGACGCCAATATTAGGTATAGTGCCTAAAGATGTAGTGTTAATTGCCGAACCAGGAGAAATAGACTCCATATTCAGAGTTCCGCTTAAATTTTTCTTAGAAGGTGAGCCCGATCAAATTGACCGGTTTGGCAGCTTTCGAGGTCCAAGGTGGTATTTTGAGTCCTATACAATATGGGGGCTCACAGCTGTGATGCTGGCCGAAATGCTAAACCGTTTCTACGGCGCCGAATTCGAATTAGCTATGGGAGATGTTGAAGAATATCTTAATAGTTAAGGTATTTTCACTGTGATGAATCAAGCACACGAAATACAAATTCATAAAAACAAATAAAAATAAATATAAGGCTCCATCATGATATACGCACTAGAAGACAGAGAGATAGAGATACTAGGTGATGAATATTTTATTGCCGACAGTGCCGACGTGATTGGCAGTGTAGTGTTACATAATAATGCGTCTATTTGGTTTAACGTAGTGGTACGGGCCGACAATGACGTTATAACCATAGGTGAAGATTCAAACATACAAGATGGCTCAGTATTACACACAGACCCAGGCTTCAAGCTCAATATTGGTAAAGGTGTAACGGTTGGTCACAAAGCTATGCTGCATGGCTGCGATGTTGGCGATTATACGCTTGTGGGTATTAACAGTGTTATTTTGAACGGTGCTAAAATTGGTAAACATTGTTTGATAGGTGCAAATACCTTGGTCCCTGAGGGTATGGTTATTCCTGACGGTTCGATGGTTGTGGGTAGTCCTGCAAAAATCAAAAAAGAATTGAGTGAAGGGCAAAGAAAGCAACTTGAAATGAGTGCGCAATTTTATGTTCAAAACTTTAGGCGTTATAAAACTAAGCTTAAAGAGCAAAAAGCTTTTTCTAAGCACAAGTAATTAAATGCAATAAACAGAAATAAGATGTACTGATTTATGACAGAAAAAAATATGTTCGGCATGGTAAAAAGCCCCTGTATAGCAGTTTGTGCTTTAGATGAAAATGATCTTTGTATTGGTTGTTATCGTACAGGGCAAGAGATTACCGACTGGGGTGAAATGGATAACCTACAAAAAGCTGAAGTAATGAAAAAAGTTGTTAAGCGCGAAGATGAATCAGGTAATATTATTTCAATTTAACTGTATTTGAAAAGCCAGCCCTCTAAGCTTTTAGAATTTTAGAGCGCTGGCTTTTTTTGGCCTTAGAATTGAGCAATTAAAATTAAAAACGAGAGATGGTTATGTCAGTTGTACTAGGTACACCGTTAAGTTCAAACGCAAAAAAAGTCATGCTGTGTGGTTCTGGAGAGCTTGGTAAGGAAGTAGCCATAGAACTTCAGCGTTTGGGTGTTGAAGTTATTGCCGTAGACCGCTATGAAAATGCCCCAGCTATGCAAGTAGCACATCGCAGTCATGTTATTAGCATGCTAGACGGACCAGCATTACGGAAATTGATTGAACTAGAAAAACCAGATCTAATTGTTCCTGAAATTGAAGCCATCGCCACAGACACTCTTGCCGAGTTAGAAGCCGAAGGTTTTACTATCATTCCAACGGCACGTGCCACACAGTTAACCATGAACCGAGAAGGTATTCGTTGTTTGGCTGCAGAGGAGTTGGGACTAAAAACCAGTGCCTTTGAATTTGCGCAAAACAAAGACGAATACTTACAAGCTATTAAAAATATTGGGTTGCCGTGTGTCATTAAACCTATCATGAGTTCCTCAGGTAAAGGGCAGTCATTATTACGTAAAGAATCTGAGATTGATGTTGCATGGGATTATGCGCAAGAAGGTGGCCGTGCCGGAAAAGGTAAGGTTATTATTGAAGGCTTTGTAGACTTTGATTTTGAAATAACGCTGCTGACAATTCGTCACCGCGATGAAACTGGCAATATGACAACATCGTTTTGCGATCCTATTGGTCACAGGCAAGAAAATGGCGACTACCAAGAGTCTTGGCAGCCACAAGCGATGACACCTACTGCGTTAAAAGCAGCACAAGAAATGGCAGAAAAAGTCACTACGGCACTGGGCGGTAAAGGTCTGTTCGGTGTAGAGCTGTTTGTGAAAGGTAACGAAGTTATATTTAGCGAAGTATCGCCGCGTCCCCACGACACTGGATTAGTTACACTGGTTAGCCAAGACTTATCTGAGTTTGCATTACACGCTAGAGCTATATTAGATTTACCAATACCAGCCATTAAGCAAAATGGCCCAAGTGCCTCTGCAGTTATTTTAGTAACAGGCCAGAGTCAAAATGTCAGTTTTGGAAACTTAAATATTGCGTTATCTATTCCTGATACGCAGTTGCGTTTATTTGGTAAACCAGAGGTAAGTGGAACCCGTAGAATGGGAGTAGCACTGGCAACGGCTGATACCATCGAGCAAGCTAAGCAAATAGCCATTAAGTGTTCAAAGGCGGTGACTGTAGAGTTATAAATGCATACCAGCCAACATCTGGCTAAGGCTTTGCAGTGCCTTACCCTTGTTACTGATTTTCCATGCAATAAAGACATCAGATTTAGCAGAGCTGGCATCCAGTTGTAACTCAAATGCTTGCCCGCTTTTCAAAAACGACTCAACTCTATATCTGGGTACATGACCTATACCCAGTCCTGCCAAAATAGCTTGCACCTTTTGATCCATGTTTTGCACGTACAGTACTTGCTTGCCCGTGGTTAAACCGGCGCTGCGACCGACTTCGCTGATGGCGGTATCGTGGGTGACAATGCGACGCATCTTTGGCAGAGCATCCTTTAATGTCTCAGGGTCTTGAGCCAGATAAAGTAATGGGTGTTGGGCGGAGATAAGCGCTATTAAGTTGTCTTGCCCTATGGGCATGGCTCGATAGCCCTTTTGCAAAGGAACGGGTCCTGGGGCGCCCACCACCAAGTCCACTTTACCATTATCTAGCGCTTCCCAGCCGCCGTTCAGAACTGTCTCACAAATATCCACTTCTAGGCTGGGGTGTTGTTCTAAAAAAGTAGCCAATATCCTGAAGAACTCAGGGTAATGAAACACCGATTCTACCGCAATGCGCAGTTTGGGTTCCCAGCCAGTGGCTAATTCCTTAGCTTTTTGGGCAAGCTGCGTGGTGGCGCTTAAGATAATTCGACCCTCATCCAGAATTAGGCGTCCCGCAGGGGTAAGTACCGAGCGGCGCCCTTTACGCTCAAACACCGTGATGCCCAGTTCCTGTTCAAGTTTTTGTACCCCATAAGAAAGAGCTGATGTGGCTTTGTTCAGCTCTTCAGCTGCTTTAGCAAAGCTTCCGCGCCGCTCTATAGCATCTAAAATCTGCAAGGACTCTATATTAATGGGGTTGAGGGACATATGGCCTAACTTAATAGTTCTAATAATTAGATCATTCTAATCAGATATACCCTCTTATTCAAATTATCTAAGGGTTTAATATGGACACAGTTGTTTAACACAGCCCAAACAAGTAAATACAAACATTGGAGACACGCATGAAAACATCACTTAATACACTTACTAGCACCCTAACCAATACAGCCGCCGGCTTTGATACCCTACCGGTACGACTAGTAGTAGGTATCTTGTTTATGGCTCACGGCGCGCAAAAACTGTTTGGCTGGTTTGGTGGTTATGGCCTAGAAGGCACCGCCGGCTGGATGACCTCTATTGGCCTAGAGCCTGGATTACTTATGGCCACATTGGCTGGTTCTGCGGAATTCTTTGGAGGCTTATTTTTAGTGTTGGGCTTGCTAGTGCGTCCAGCTGGCGTGCTACTGGCCATCACCATGGTGGTTGCCATCTTTACCGTACATTTTGCCAATGGCGTGTTCATGAGTAATAACGGCTACGAGTACGCACTGGTTTTATTAGTGGTTAGCCTTGGCTTGGTCGTGCGTGGAGCCGGCAGCTTAAGCCTAGATGTCATCGTTCAAAAGAAATTGCAAAATCCAGCTTCCCTTTAAAAACTTAAATAAAGGCAGGGCTCGACCCTGCACTTTAAATGAACAGGTGACAATATGTCAGTTTTAAAAATAGACAGCAGTGCCAGACTACAAGATTCTAACTCTCGTGTTATCAGTCAGTATTTAGTCGAGCAGCTTAACCGCCCTGTGGTGGCTCGAGATTTAGTAAAGCAGCCACTGCCATTAATCAACGCAGCAGACTTAATGGATTTACATGGTTCTAAGGAATCGACACGCAGCAGTTTTCAACAGCACCTAGATCTTTCCAATACACTAATTCAGGAGTTAATAGATACTGAAACATTAGTATTGGCTTCCCCCATTTATAATTTTAGTGTGCCAGCCGTGTTAAAGCAGTGGATCGATTACGTTTGTCGAGCAGGCATTACGTTTAAGTATGAGGCTACCGGCCCTGTAGGGCTAACTAACATTAAGCGGGCTTTTATTATTACATCAAGTGGTGGTGTTCCTGTGGGGAGTCCAATGGATTTTGCCAGCGGTTACCTTGAGCAGATTTATAATTTTATAGGGGTGCAAGAAGTTATTCATATTGATGCCAGTGGATCAAAAGGTGATCCCCAGACAATAATTTCTACTGCCAAGCTGCAAATAGATCAGGTCTTATCTAAAATATCGGGCGGTGTTTAATAGGTTTATTACAAGTTGGAAAATAGGATTAGAATCCGAAGGTGAGTTTAATATTAGTATTACTTAGGGTATTGATAGTCAGGGTATTAAATTAAATAAGACGGATGGTGCGCAAGTGACAGGGAGTGATGAATTAACCATTACTGCAATAGAAGATTATGAAATAGGATTGATTGATGCCACTACTTAAAATATGACTCGCCCGTTTATAATATGACTCGCGTAGTCCCTATTTTAATAAGCTATTTTTTCATTACACCAATAGCTACTATCCCAGACACAACAATTGCACCGCCAATTAATTGCGGCGTAGTTAAAAACTGCCCTAAAAATATATACCCTAAAAATAATGATGCTACCGGTTCAAAATTTAATATGGGAGAGTTTCTTCCCATATCTAATTTTGCAGCCAGCACAAATAACAGGGTAAAAGCGACCCCATAAAAAATAGATAGCCCTAGTAATCCATACCAGCCGTTAGAATTATCAGGCATGCTCAAACCATTGGGGAAAAAACCAAACGCTCCCACAATACACATACTAATAATCATACCTATCATTGTGTAGCTGCTGCGTACAGCTCCTGGAATAGACGGTACGTTGTATTCAGTGATCCACATAACCAGCATTAATAGCATGGCAGAAAATAAACCTAGGCTAATGCCCAGCAACCAGTCGCTAGACATTTGTACCGACGAGCCAAGATCTAACACAAAAAATAAACCTACCAAAATTATGCTTAAAACCATAAAAACGAGCAAGTTAGGTTGGCGCTTCCCGGTTACCCAGTTAGCAATAATAAACATCATAGGCCAAGTGTTCACCAGCAGTAATGCCATGGCCACAGGAATAAGTTGTATGGCAGAATACAGGCAGACACTTTGAATAGCGATTAGTAGACCCAGTAAAACTTGCCATTTTATTAGGCTCTTAGGGATTTTAATCGAAGCTTTTTTTATAATAATAATACTTGCCATTAATATTAAGGCAACAAATCCACGAGTAATAATGGCAAGTAATATTCCAGTACCATTATCAAATGCAATGCGCGCTGCAATGTGGTTACTGGCAAATAATATAGAGCAAAGTAAGATGACGGATATAATGATAGGGCGCGGTAAATATTGAGATTGTGAGTTCATAGCGCCCTAAAATTTTAAAAGAATACAGTAACAGTGTTGCTAGTTTTAGCAGCAGGCTTACTCAGCCCGCTCCCAAATCTTAGCCGAGGCGATTGTATTGGCTTGTACTTTTAATATTTCGATGCAGTAGTTATCTATTTTTAAACAAATGTTACTGTCTGGAATCGACTCTAAGTGCTCTATAATTAAGCCACTAAAAGTTTTAGGTCCACTGATAGATAAATCATATTTCAAAGCTTTGTTTAAATCTCTAATATTGGTCGAGCCGTCGATTATAAAACTACCGTCGTCTTGAGGTGTAATATCCTGACTTGTGGCTGACATATCACTGGTAAAGTCGCCAACAATTTCTTCTAAAATATCTTCAAGTGTAGCAATTCCTTGCACGTTTCCGTATTCGTTCACCACTATAGCAATTCGACGCTGCTCTTTTTGAAAGTTAAAAAGCTGGTTGTGAAGCTGCACTGTCTCAGGGACAAAATATGGATCTCTGGTTACCTGAAGTAACTCGGCTTTATTAAAACTGTTTTGAGAAAGTACCTTAGCGGCATTACGCATGTGCAACATACCAATAATGTTATTAATATTCCCTTTCCAAACAGGAAGTCGGGTGTGCTGGCTAGTGCGTAAAATATTTTCTATATCGCGAATATCATCATCTAAATCAATGCCCACAATTTCACTTCGTGGAATCATTATGTCGTTAACACGGACTGTTTCTAAGTCTAAAATTGAAAGTAACATTTGCTGTCTACGTGGCGGAATTAATACTCCAGCTTCGTGAACCAAGGTTCTAAATTCTTCTGTACTTAATAAGTCTTTACTATCTTGCTCGAGTTTTAATCCGGTTAACTTTATTAAAATATTGGCGATACCGTTTACAACGTAAACAAATGGCATTAATAGTATAAGTAATGGCTGTAATAAGAAGCTGGCCGGAAATGCGATTTTTTCTGGATGGTTAGCCGCAATAGTCTTAGGGGTGACTTCTGCAAAAATTAATATCACCAAAGTTAACAGAATGGTGGCAATCGTTACACCTAGCTCAGGGTTATCGACCCAAATACGCTGAGCAATAATGGTGGAGATCGATGCGGCGGCAATATTAACGAAATTGTTGCCAATTAATATTACCCCAATAAGACGGTCTGTGCGTCCAAGTAATTTAGACGCACGCTTTGCACCACGATGCCCTTGCTTAGCAAGGTGTCGCATGCGGTAGCGGTTTAAAGACATCATTCCAGTTTCAGAACTTGAAAAGAAGGCAGAAAAAATAATTAGGAAAAATAGCGCTGAAAACAACAGGCTTAAGGGTATTTCACTCACTCAGGAGAATCTCGCAATGGTTGTGTTTAATATTAAAAAATGTAATTTAAGTGTATCAGAAAATGCTAGTTGGCGTTTTTGGATCTTAGATTTTATCCAGGATAACTTCTAACACCAGTTTACTTCCAAAATAGGCCAGTACTAAAAAGCCTGTTCCTACCAAAGTCCATTTAGACGCCACATTACCTCTCCAGCCAAAACGCCAGTGGCCTAACTGTAACGCCGCAAAAGTTATCCAGGCCATTAAAGTAAAAATAGTTTTATGGGCTAGATGTTGAGCAAATATATCATCTAAGAAAATAAAGCCTGATGCGATAGCGATGGTCAATAGTAGAGTGCCAGCGCCTAGCATTTCAAATAATAAGCGATTCATAGTTTGCAGTGGAGGAAGAATCCTAACAATGCCTGTCATGTGCTTATGCTTAAGCTGATAGTCCTGAATCATCAATAAAATTGCTTGGAAAGCTGCAATCGTTAACAAGCTATAGGCCATAATTGAAAAGATCACATGAACAACTAAACCGCTATCATTAATGGGTTGTGATTGGCTGTCGGTTCCCACATACAAGTTAATGGCCAAAAGGCAGGCTGCCATAGGGAAAATACCTAAAAACAAATTCTCTAGAGGTTTTTTTAACGCACTTAATAAAATCATGATACCAATGACGAGAGATATGAGAGAGCCCACATTGAAAAAGCTGAAGTTAATACCATTATTGCCACTTAGCTGGGCAAACCATGAAATACCGTGCAACATTACCCCAAGCGAACCAAGCATTAGGACTTGTTTGCGGTGATTTACGGCTCTGTTGGCAATGGCCTGATATTGACGGCCAGCGCTTAAGCAGTAAAAAATAATAGCAAATACGGCAATTACAGTGGCCATGAAGTGATTTGTCCTGCTAATTTAACGATTATGGTGAATCCATTTACTCGGAACCTGAGACATATTAATGGGTTCCCTTTATAATGCATAGCAATTGTTCACACTGTGGCCACGGATGTATAGATGTTTGAGAATTTACAAGACCGCTTAAATGGCGCGTTAAAAGCCATTAGTGGCAAAGCAAAAATAAGCGAAGACAATATAAAAGGCACATTGCGTGAAGTACGCATGGCCTTATTAGAAGCTGACGTGGCATTACCCGTGGTGAAAGCATTCACTGCTCAGGTAAAAGAGCGTGCTGTGGGTAGCGAAGTATTAAAGAGCTTAAGCCCAGGGCAAGCGTTTCTTAAGATTGTTCATGAAGAGCTGCAAAGCGTTATGGGTGAGGCCAATGAAGGTCTAAACCTAGCAGCTCAGCCTCCTGCTGTTATTTTGATGGCTGGTTTACAGGGTGCTGGTAAAACTACCACCGTGGCAAAGCTGGCTAAATACCTGCAAGAGCGTGAAAAGAAAAAGGTTATGGTTGTTTCGGCCGACGTTTATCGTCCGGCGGCTATAAAGCAACTAGAAACTTTGGCAAATGAAGTGGGCGCTCAGTTTTTCCCATCAGATATTTCACAAAAGCCAATTAATATTGCTAAAGCCGCAATCAAAGAAGCTAAAACACAGTTTGCTGATGTACTAATTGTGGATACCGCTGGTCGTTTAGCCATAGACGGCGAGATGATGGTAGAGATTCAAGAGCTACATAAAGCCATTAACCCAATTGAAACCTTGTTTGTCGTAGACGCCATGACGGGTCAAGATGCTGCAAATACAGCAAAAGCTTTTAATGAAGCACTGCCATTAACAGGTGTGATTCTTACTAAGGCCGACGGTGATGCCCGCGGTGGTGCTGCGTTATCGGTGCGTCATATCACTGGTAAGCCACTTAAATTTATGGGTATGGGTGAAAAGATTGATGCCTTAGAGCCGTTTCACCCAGATCGTGTGGCGTCTCGTATTCTAGGTATGGGTGATGTACTAAGCCTTATTGAAGAAGCCGAGCGCAAAGTTGATAAAAGCAAAGCCGATAAACTTGCTAAAAAAATGCAAAAGGGCAAAGGCTTTGATTTAGAAGACTTTAAAGACCAGCTTATGCAAATGAAAAACATGGGCGGGCTAATGGGCATGATGGATAAAATGCCGGGCATGGGTAACATGGGTGCCGCAGCAGGTCAGATGGATGTAGCTGAAAAGCAGTTGGGTCAAACTGAAGCGGTGATTAACTCAATGACACCATTAGAGCGTCACTTTCCAGACAAAATTAACGGCAGCCGCAAAAAGCGTATAGCGGCAGGCTCGGGTACCACCATTCAAGACATTAATCGGGTGCTTAAGCAGCACAAGAATATGGCCAAGATGATGAAAAAAATGTCTGGTAAAGGCGGTATGCGTAAAATGATGGGCGCCATGAAAGGCATGGGTGGACCCGGTGGACCAGGCGGTGGTATGCCTCCAGGAATGGGCGGCGGCGGCCTACCTTTTAAATAAACAGTCAGCGTGAGTAAGGGCGCTGCCCTGCTCACGAATCAACCCTCGTTTTACTCGCGAACGCGGCTATCCATTTTCAATATCTACACCCCCACAAACCCCCAATTACATACTTCCAATCTTCGCCTATTACCTATACAATACGCGCCCCAAATAGTGTATCTGGCTGTTGGGCTGGTTAATTCCAGTTCTGGCGGGATACAAAATGTAATGGCGAGTCATATTAACGCTTGCCCATAAAGAGAAGAAACTGTCGCATGGTAGTAATTCGATTAGCCCGTAGTGGCTCTAAAAAACGTCCTTTTTATCATTTGTCTGTAGCTGATCAGCGTTTTCCACGCGACGGTCGCTTCATCGAACGTGTAGGTTTCTTCAACCCAGTAGCACGTGGTGCTGAAGAAGTTTTACGCGTTGAACTAGAACGTGTTGAATACTGGATGAGTAAAGGCGCACAACCTAGTGATCGTGTTGCTAAGCTTCTTAAAGATGCTAAAAAACAACAAGTAGCTGGTTAATAGCGCTTTTAACGGATAGTAATAAGATACCCTAATGACTAAAACACCAGAAAATCTCGCCATTATTGGCAAAGTAACCGGCGTATTTGGCATTAAGGGATGGGTGAAGGTATATAGCTATACCGAACCAAAAGAAAACGTGTTTTCTTATAAAAATTGGCTAGTTAATATTAACGGCCAATGGACACCCGTAAAAGTGCGTGACTGGAAAACCCAAAGTAAGGGTTTAGTAGCCGCACTGGATGATTGCCAGGACCGCACATTAGCGCAAAAATATTGCCAATGTGAGATAGCCATCCTTAAAGATGCGCTGCCTAAAGCGGAAGATGGTGAGTTTTATTATTACCAGTTAGAAGGTTTATTAGTGGTTACCACCGATGATGTGGTATTGGGAAAAGTAGACTATCTATTTAACTCTGGGGCCAACGACGTAATTGTTGTTAAACCGTTTAAAGATAGTATTGATGGTCAAGAGCGTCTTCTGCCTTATACAGACGACTGCTTAAAAGACATCTCCCTTAAAGACGGCATTATTCGAGTAGATTGGGATCCAGAGTTCTGATCATGCGCTTAGGTATCATCTCAATATTTCCAGAGATGTTCCAAGCTCTAACTGACTACGGCGTAAGCGGTAGAGCAGTTAGCAACGGAATGGTAGATGTAACGGTGTGGAATCCTAGAGAATTCACTACCGACAGACACCAAACTGTAGACGACCGACCTTATGGTGGTGGTCCAGGCATGTTGATGAAGGTAGAGCCATTGAAGCAAGCGATTGCAGCGGCGAAAGCCAAAAATGGATCTAGCAGTAAAGTGATTTACTTGTCGCCGCAGGGTCAAACTTTGACTCAGCAAAAGGCGCAAGAGCTAGCAACTGAAGAGAGTTTGATCTTTATTGCTGGTCGTTACGAAGGCATAGACGAGCGTTTGATTGAAGCGCATGTGGATGAAGAAATATCCATAGGTGATTATGTTTTAAGTGGCGGAGAACTGGCTGCCATGGTGGTGATGGATAGCATCATTCGCTTGGTTCCAGAGGTACTGGGGCATGATCTTAGTGCGGTTGAAGACTCGTTTGTCGACGGCTTACTAGATTGTCCTCATTACACAAGACCAGAAAACATTGATGGTCATGTGGTACCGGACATTTTACTCGGTGGTAATCACGAAAAAATTAAGCGCTGGCGTCTAAAGCAGGCGCTGGGCAGGACCTGGCAACGTAGGCCAGATCTAATGGCAAAAAGGGCTTTAAGCAAAGCTGAAGAGTCCCTTTTGCAAGAATTTATACGTGAAGTTCAAGGTCAAAGCGACACTTGAACCTATCTCGTAATAACTTAGGAGCTCGTCATGAGTAGCAAAAACAAAATTATCCAGGCTATCGAGTCTGCACAGTTGAAAACTGATATCCCAGCATTTGGATCAGGCGACACTGTTGTTGTTCAAGTAAAAGTAATTGAAGGTACGCGTGAGCGTCTACAAGCGTACGAAGGTGTTGTAATTGCCGTTCGTAACCGTGGTCTTAACTCGGCTTTCACTGTACGTAAAATCTCTAACGGTGTTGGTGTTGAGCGTACTTTCCAAACGCACAGCAAGCAAATCGATAGCGTAACTGTTAAGCGTCGTGGTGATGTTCGTCAAGCGAAACTTTACTACTTACGTGAGCGTTCAGGTAAATCTGCACGTATTAAAGAAAAGTTGCCTCTTAAGAAGTAATCTTAAGGCTCAGTTTTATCTTTTAAAGAACCCGCTATATGCGGGTTTTTTTATGCCCGGTTGGAGCTAGCTAGCTAGCGAATAGCAAAATAACGGGTAGGAGCTCACCCCGTGAGCGATGCAGACCTAAAATCTTCGCCTGCCAGCAGGCGCCAACCGTCTCCAACCGTTTGCTAGGGATTTTTCTACTGACAGTGCCCCTCAACGCAAATCCCCTATGGAACTTACTACCTAAACAATGTTCTAATTAAACAATACTATATTTTGGAAAATATCATGATACGTTTTTTAACAGGTGCTGTTGTATCAGCTTTGCTGCTTACCAGCACATTAGCACAAGCAGAAGATGCTGCGATTTTAACCGCAGAAGAAACCATTGCTAAAAACTTAAGGGCTGCGCAGCCTAATTTAATTGTTCAATCGGCCACAAGGGTTGAAGGGCAGGCATTATTCGAAGTAGAGCTTACCTCGGGCGAAGTACTTTACAGTACTGAAGACGGAAAGTTTTTTGTTTACGGCTCATTATTTCAGGCCACAGATAAGGGATTAGAGAACTTAACCGCCAAGCGTACAGATTCTAAGCGCATTAGCTTGTTGGCCGCACTGGAAGATAAAGATCTTGTTGTTTACCCAAGTAAGGGTGAGCAAAAAGCAGTAATAAGCGTCTTTACAGACGTTGATTGCGGTTATTGCAGGAAGCTGCACAGAGAAGTTCCTAGGTTAAATGAGTTAGGTGTGACGGTTCGCTACTTAGCTTATCCTAGAGCAGGAGTTTACAGCGATAAAAGCTCTACTAAGTTTACTGGTTCTTACAAAAAGTTAAAAAGCGTTTGGTGTGACGAAGACCGTCAATCAGCTATGAATAAAGCCAAGGCAACCGGTTTTATCAAAGAAAATCTAGTATGTGACGCTCCTATTGAAGCGCATTTAGAGCTTGGAGCCCAGTTTGGTGTGCGTGGGACGCCTGCAATTATATTGGAAAGCGGCGAGTTACTGCCAGGCTATTTACCTGCTGACGAGCTGGCGAAAAAGTTAGGAATATAAGCTTTAACCCAAATTAAAAGTCTATATAAGGCCTTTCTGCTAACGGTGATTAAATCATCCAAAAGGCAGAAAGGCTTTTTTGTGTCTAGTAGCAAAATATAGCCTGCAAACTCCCATCAAATTCTGCTTTAGATATCCCGTATTGTGTTTAGATGTGGTACATTTAGTCCCCAAAATTTTAAGCAATTCAGGGTCATTCCTGAGCAATAAGCATAACGGAGACCATGTTGTGAAACCGGTTAAAGTGGGTATCTGTGGATTTGGCACCGTCGGTGGCGGTACATTCAACGTATTAACGCAAAATGCCGAGCAAATTGCTCGTCGTAGCGGTCGTGAAATTATAATTGAGCAAGTGGGTGCGCGTCGCGATAACCCAGATTGCGATACAAGCAACACCAATGTTACACGGGATATTTTTGACGTAGCTCGTAATCCTGATGTGGACATTGTGGTTGAGCTTATTGGCGGATACGACGTGGCCAAAGAGCTTGTGCTAGAAGCCATCAAAAATGGCAAGCACGTAGTAACCGCTAATAAAGCATTGATTGCTGTACACGGCGAAGAAATATTTGCAGCGGCCAAAAAAGCTGGTGTAAGTGTCGGTTATGAAGCGGGCGTGGCAGGTGGTATTCCAGTAATTAAGGCAATTCGTGAAGGTCTTGCTGCCAACAATATTGAACGTGTAGCGGGCATTATTAATGGCACTGGTAACTTTATACTGACCGAAATGCGCGACAAAGGACGTGACTTTGCTGATGTACTCGCTGAAGCACAAGCATTAGGATATGCCGAAGCAGATCCTACGTTTGACGTTGAAGGCATTGATGCCGCACACAAGCTAACTATTTTATCTTCGATTGCTTACGGTATTCCGTTGCAGTTTGATAACTGCTACACCGAAGGTATAGGCAATATTACTCGCGAAGATGTTAATTATGCAGAAGAACTAGGATACCGCATCAAACACCTAGGTGTGAGTGCTCGCTCTGAAAAAGGCATCGACCTTCGTGTTCACCCAACGCTGATTCCAGAACATAACTTAATTGCCAAAGTTGATGGTGTATTAAATGCTGTTGCCGTTAAAGGCGACGCGGTTAGTGATACATTATTTTGTGGTCCTGGTGCGGGCGCAGGCCCAACGGCTTCTGCGGTAGTCGCTGATATTATTGACGTGGCGCGTGGCATCGAAGTAGCCGCACTGTCGTATCACACATTAGAAGACGTAAAAGTATTGCCAATTGAAGATATTGAAACGTCTTACTATTTACGTATGAAAGCCCAAGATAAAGCTGGCGTGCTGGCAAACGTAGCCAGTATCTTAAGTAATAAAGGCATTAATATTGAAGCCATTATTCAAAAGCAGCCAGCGGAAGGGCATACATTGGTTCCGCTAATTATGTTAACTCATAAGGTTCAAGAAAAAATAATGAACCAAGCCATTAGTGAAATTGAAGCGTCTGGCAACATCGAAGGGACTATCACCCGCATTCGTGTTGAGCATTTAAACTAAACATTTAGCGAAATTGAAGCGTCTGGCAACATCGAAGGGGCTGTCAGCCGCATTCGTGTTGAGCATTTAAACTAAACATTTAGCGAAATTGAAGCGTCTGGCAACATCGAAGGGGCTGTCAGCCGTATTCGTGTTGAGCATTTAAACTAAACATTCATTTAACTTTTTATGAAGTTGAAAAAAGAATAGAAAACATGGCTCACATAAATGAGCCAGTGGGTTAAAACTTATGATGAAGTACATTTCAACTCGTGGTGATGCACCAGA
>JAWUVO010000069.1:0-26367 GCA_034112325.1 Bermanella sp.
TTCCCACGGGTCCTGTTCGGCCGCTTGGGCAGAGAACGAAAAACATAAAAACAATATTGTAAATAAGCGCATTAAACTATGTCCAAGAAAAGGCCGCCATATTAAAACAGTGGTGTTATTGAAACTCAATGAATTTTTACACAGAAACACTGTTTCCTGCGTGAGGATAGCAGGCATAAAAAAAGCCCCTAAAAAGGGGCTTTTTATTTCACTCATCCAGAATGGATTTGATTAGAACTTATGTTCTAGACCAAAAGCCATGCTTGTAGCGTCTGAATCAGGGGCATCAGCATCAGTTAATGCAAGGTAAGCGTATGCTTTTGTCGCTTTAGCAAGCTTATGGTCAACACCCATTATTACAGCTGTTGTGCCTTCAGCACCACTTTGGTCAGCAGATAAGAACTGTACTTTAGCGGTGTTTGCGCCCATTTTGAATGCAGCGTTAACGCCAAAGCCTAGCTCTTCGTTAGCTGTATCGGTTTCATCAACAGTGTTTACCAATGCGCCCAAACGAAGGTCACCCATGGTGTAGATGAATGTTGCACGTACAGTAGCTGTATCAGCATCTTCTGTTTTGTTATCCATTGCAACAGCGGCGTAAACGTCACCTTCATTAAACACTAAGCTAGCAGAAACACCATCGTCAGATCCGTCTTCCATCATCACTAATGAAACTGACGCTTGAACCGCACCAAATTTTTCAGTGGTATAGTTAAGGCTGTTACCTAAACGTTTATCGCCATCTAATACTATTTTCATATCGTACACGTCATTAAAAAGGTCAAATTTTCCTTGAGACTTTTTAAGAGGTGTATCCATGATACCCATTTTTACAGTACCCATACCGTCGTATGCTAAACCAACAAACGCATCACGTTGCTTGAATACATCAGCATCAGCACCGTCACCGTCAATGTCTGTTTCATATTCGGCTTGGTAAACTACTTTTGTACCGTTACCTAAGTCTTCGCTGCCCTTAACACCTAAGCGGCTAGCGTTGCTTGTAACGTTCATGTTTTCGCTAACATCATCGTAGCCAAGGGATACGTTCATTTTACCGTAAAATTTAGATTCAGCTTGTGCGCCTGCTGTAAGGGCCATTGCAGCGATTGCTAGTACTAGAGGCTTTTTCATTGTATTGCTACCTTATTTTTGTTGATTGTTTGTGAAAGTTGTTTTCTGTTAGTGGCAAAAATAATACAACTCATTTATGACACTTATATTACAACCATTACAACTAAACACTTAAACCCTGAATTAATATACTTTTTATTATAAAAAATGTGAATACTGGGTTGTTTGAGTATTAAAACGTAACAAATTTATCTCTTCAATAATTTTTTACACTGAGTTTGGCGTATTAATACTTATTTAAGAATAAAAAGTACTCAAGCTCAAATCATGTTATTTGTCATAATTAATGACGTACTCATATTAACTACTAAGCTTAACTACCAAGCTTAATGAGTAAACAATAGTCAACGGCTAGTTAGCAGCAGTCATGAATTTTTTATCCAAGTAATAGTCAATACTAAGGTACCTACCCGCACCAATAAAAAACAAGGCTAAGCACATAATAAAATACGTAGCCGCCCATTCAATACCGTTATTGCTAATAACAAAGCCGCCCTTGGCGGTTAGCCATTCATAGTTACCATGCTGTTTTAATATTTCTTTGGCGGCATCTAACCGAACAATAGCTTGCTGTGTATCAGCTGATGGAAACGCTGACATGGGGTCAGCTACCGCTTGCCAACCGTTATGCCAGTGCACCGAAAATACAGCAACCAGCATGGTGACCATCAATGGAATACTTATCCAGCGCACAGCCAATCCAGTAACCAGCAAAATAGCACCAACTAACTCAGTCAATGTAGCCAACCATGCTAGTAACTCTGGAAACGGTAAGCCTAAACCCCAGTCGCTGTTACCAAACCACTGAATAACGCTCTCAATGTCAGCCACTTTATTCATACCCGCTACCCAAAATACGGGCGCTAGATACAAGCGAAGCAATAGGGGTAATAAAAAATCTAACTTTTGTGATTCGTTCAGGCAATGCTGAGACTTTATAATAAAATTAATAAATATATTCATATAGTGTGCTCATAATTAAGTTTTAGAGAAATTTTAAAGCCGCTTTAAAAGACCGAGACGTCCCCATTGGCGGATTATTTCTAAGCCTCCATTAATAATTGTATCCAGATCTATGCTCTGCTGTTGCGCAATCTTAACTAAAAGTGCCTCTAGGCTGTCTTTAGAATTCGATTTAAGTTGCTCAAATAACAGCATACTCAAAGGGTTTATTTCAATAAAACCTACACTTAAATCGCTGTCACGGTGCACTATTAAAAATGTTGTTTCAGTACTATTAGGAATATGCTCAGTCGAAATTTTATGCACACAAAAATCATATGCTACATTCCAGGTACAATCGTTGGTTGTCACTGCATCTGTTAGCGCAAGATTGCTAATAACGGCTGACACATCTACGGTCTCGGCTACATCTGCATATAGCTCCATCCACTCCCAATGCGCCAGCTGATAACTAAAAGCTGGTAAAAAATCAAATTCGGCATGCTCTAAATAGCAAAGAAACTCTTCACTTATTTCTAAAAAATACGGAGAGTCGCATTTGTGTGTTATAAAAAAATTACGTACTAATGCTTGCCAGTCTTTATCACTTATTAGCTCCTTAAGTACAGGAAAGGTACTGGACGCAAAACTCATAACATTATTAAAAAATAAATCCTGATAGATTTTTAAGCGACGGTGCTCAATGTCATACATCGATGAGGTTTGCAGGGGGTTACGAATTGAATCTGAAAACTGCTGTTGAATTTTAGTAAAATCAGGCACGTTGGCGTTCATTTAAAGCCTCGCGCTGGTAGTGTTTAATTTGATCGACTTCGGTTATTAAATCAGCCGTCGTAGAGAAATTGAAGTCTCGTTCTAACAAGGTTGGCAATACACCGTGGGACTCATAAGCAAGTTGTAATAACTCCCATACCTGAGGTTTAACATCGGCACCGTGTGTATCAACTAAAAGATCTTCGGCTTCATCGAAGTGACCTGCTATATGTATATATTCGATACTAGCTGAAGGTAATGATTTTATATAGTGTAGCGGATCAAACCTGTGATTTGTGGCATTCACGTATACATTATTTACATCTAATAACATTTTACAGCCCGATTGCTGTATCACCTCTTTCATAAACTCAAGCTCTGTCATGCCGTCACCTAACATTGCGTAAGTAGATACATTTTCTAATATAAGTGGACGCTCAATAATGTCCTGAACGACTTTGACTCTTTCAGATACATGCTTAGCAGCAGCCAACGAGAACGGAATGGGCATTAAGTCGTACATATGACCATTATGACTGCAGTAGCTTAGGTGTTCGCTATAAGTGTCAATTTTATGAGTATCTAAGAATGTTTTAACCGATTTAATAAACTCTATATCTAATTCGTCTGAACTACCTATAGACAATGATAAGCCGTGACATGCGAATGGAAAACGTTCGGTAAACTGACAAAAAGCCTTGCCTAGTCGACCACCTACACCAATCCAGTTTTCTGGCGCAACTTCTAAAAAGTCTACATCGTCAGGGGTTAAAACTGCCATATTACTCAGCATTTCTCTGCGTAATCCTAGTCCAGAACCTTTTAGTGTCATACCTGCCCTTAATATAAAATAAGCGGCATTAAATTTAATTAATAACCGCTTTTTCTTATGACTATTTAACTATTTAAAACAATAATTTAAGCTTTATTTTTTATCAGCGCCGCACTTACCTTCGCCGCATTTGCCTTCTTTCATGGCTTTATCTTCACCACACTTACCTTCTTTAGCTTTTTTGTCTGCTCCACATTTGCCTTCACCGCACTTGCCTTCTTTGGCGGCTTTTTCTTCACCACAACTGCCTTCTTTAGTTTTTTTATCGGCGCCACATTTACCTTCGCCACACTTGCCTTCCATAGCTACTTTGTAGCCACTTTCTAAGCTATTTGAACTGAACGGATTTTCTGCAGCAACGGCCGATGTTGCAACACCCATAGTCAGTGCTGTACCAAGTGCTAGTGCTAGTGGTGTCATTTGAGTTTTTTTCATATTACAGTCCCCTCAGACTAAGTTTAATAAAAAGGAAAAGGGTCGCTCATTCCATTACTGGCTTCGAGCATCATATCTAAAGATAGTTCACTTATAGATATAATTAATAATAATAAAAAATACGCAAAAAAAAAGAGGCATAAGGCCTCTTAAATGGTATTAACTTGGGTGAAATCAGCCTAATTAGGCCTTTTCAAATAATTAGATCTTCTTAACTACAACGCTGCCAATAGAATAACCTGCACCAAAGCTACAAATCACACCTATGTCGCCAGCTTGAATATCGTCTTTGTATTGATGAAAGGCAATAACAGAGCCCGCTGAGCTGGTATTAGCATAAGTATCTAGAATCACTGGAGCTTCATCTATATTAGCTGTACGCCCTAATACGCGCTTGGCAATAAGCTGGTTCATACTTAAATTAGCTTGATGCAACCACATACGCTTTAAATCACCAGCATTTAGCTCCAGCTCATCTAAATGGGCGGATATTTGCTTGGCCACCATAGGGCAAACTTCTTTAAATACTTTGCGTCCATTTTGAACAAATAGTTTATCAGGGTTATCTAAGCCAGATTCGTCGCAGCGATTCAAGAAACCAGCATTATTGCGAATATTATTAGAAAACACTGTTTGTAATTTTGTTCCTAGTACCTGGTATTGATGGGCACTTGTGGCTGTCTCGGCACTTTCAACAATAATTGCGGTGCACGCATCACCAAAAATAAAGTGGCTGTCACGGTCACGAAAGTTTAAATGACTGCTGCAAATTTCAGGGTTCAAAATTAACACACATTTTGACGAACCTGTTTGCACAGCATTTACGGCCGCCTGAATACCAAATGTGGCAGAACTACAGGCCACATTCATGTCATAGGCAAAACCTTGAATACCCAATGCCGTTTGAACCTCTACGGCTATCGCAGGATATGCACGTTGTAAATTTGAGCAAGCAACAATAACAGCGTCAACATCTTCAACTGTTTTACCCGCTTGGGCTAATGCATCTTTGGCAGCGGCTACGCTCATTTCACACTGAATTGATGGCTGGTCGTTAGTCCGCTCGGCAATAAATGGCTTCATTCTAGTGGGATCTAAAATACCAGCCTTATCAATAACAAAGCGACTTTTGATACCTGAGGCTTTTTCAATAAAAGCACTAGAGCTTTCAGCCAATGCAGTGACACTTCCCGCTTCAATCTGCGCGGCGTTGTCTGCATTAAAAGAATTAACATAACTGTTGAATGACTCAACTAGCTCATCGTTAGAAATTGACTGAGTTGGGGTGTATAGACCGGTACCGCTTATAACTACTTGTTTCAAAATTCACCCCTAGTAACATTTTTATATATAACAATTTGTTTAAAATTAATTAGCATAACTAATTAAAACTATTTTAATAACTAATTGGCAAAACTATAATGGAATACTTGTTTGGATACTAGCCAATAGCCCTTTAAATATAGGCGTTGTGACTTAATTCATATTCCAATAGCCTATCAATACCAAACTATTTTTCGATGATATGCAGTGGTCTATTAGTAACACCAATGCACACATTTATAATTATTGCTCAATACTGGCTTTAGCAAGGATTAACTGAGCCTTCCAACGCTTGTCAGAAACTGGAATGCTAGTGCCCAATTCTTGCGCGAACAACGAGACCCTGTATTCTTGCATCATCCAATTTAATGGCAGTACTTGCGGAAAACAATTTAACTCAGCTGGCAGCTGATTAATAAGTATCTCATACTGCTCCTGCCATCCCATGACCTTAAGTTGCAATAACTTGTCTTTTTGTAAATTACCCTGCAATTTGTCTAAACGGGCGATCATGGCTTTAAAGTATCTAGGGTAATGTTTAAGCCACTCTAAAGGTATAAAACCAATAAACCCTGTAGGCATTAACTGATCAACCTGATGCTTGATATCTGAAGCGGCAAATGCAAAAGCTAATTGGTTAGATTTTTTTAACTTTTTCATCAACAGGTGATATTGCTGCATTATTAGTTTTATAACCGGAATAACCTCATCTAAGGTTTGCCCTATGTTGCCGCGATTTGCTTCTTTAAACTGATGAAACTCATCTTTAGTTCTCGGTAAACTTTGCTGCCCATCATCTAAATTAAAACAAGTCTTAAATACTTGCTGCGTCACGCCAGCTAGTAACTCAGCTTTGTTACCAATATTACCGAAGTAGATCATCTCTTGAACTAAACACTTTTGAGTTTCTTTTTTAATCCAGCCTAACTGGTCACTTAAGTCTAGCTGCAGTAAACGATAGACACCCTGCTGACTTAACAGTTTAGCCTCGTCTTCTCGCTGCAATAACTTTAACTGGACACTGGAACCTTTGTCTAAAAGTGCCGGATACAATGTGACCTTAATACCCGCTTGCTGCATTTCATAGGTTTCAGGTAAAACGTTAAAGTCCCATTGAATAATATCTTCCCTCTCAAAATCGTTCTCAACTGCCTCAACTTGCTGATCTGCTAGGTCGCCCACTTCATCAATTAAAGTACGCCAGTCTCGGCCTTGAGCAATAACGGTGTTATCACTGTCTACTACCTGTAAATTCATTAAATAATGGCAATCTAGTTGCTGATCATTCCAATCTTCAGGTTGAATTTTGATACGGCGGGTTTCATAAATGTACCGGCTTAGCTCGTGCTGTAATGATTGTTCTGAATTGTATGGTTTAGTCAAAAACCCCTCTGCAAAATCTGGGACAGGCACAAGTTGTTTACGAATTGGTTTATTTAAACTTTTTAATAACGCAATGACTTTTTCCCGAAGCATACCTGGCACTAACCATTGTATTCGATTGACGGGGAGTTGCTTAAGCATGGCCGCCGGCACACGTACAGTTACTCCGTCTTCGTCATGGTTTGGTTCAAAACGATAGCTCAACGGATAAATAACTGCGCCATGGGAAAAATGGTCAGGGTATTGGGCTGCGGTTACGTGCTCGGCACCATGTTGCATTAAATAGCTTTTGGTGGTTTTTAATAAGTCAGATGACTGCTGCTTGCGCCATGTTTCAAAACTGGCCGTATCAAATATTTCATTAGGTACACGCTCAAAATAAAACTGAAATAAGCGCTCTTCATCTACCACTATGTCACGACGACGACTTTTATCTTCGAGCTCTGAAATTTCTTCTATTAGATTTAAGTTATATTTTAAAAAGTCGCCCTTAGTTTTGATAGTGGCCTGCACTAAACCTTCACGTACAAATAATTCATGACTTACTTGCTGATCAATAGCTCCGTATGCAATCGCTCTTTTTGGCACAATGACTAAACCAAACAAAGTTACTTGTTCAAACGCCATAACCTGGCCACGCTTACTTGACCAATGGGGCTCTAAATACTTTCTTTTAACCAAATGCTGGGCTAATGGCTCTAGCCATTCAGGGGATATTTTTGCATTAGTACGAGCATAAAGGCGCGAAGTTTCAACCAGTTCAGCCGATACCACCCACTTAGGTCGTTTTTTAAAGATACCACTACCCGGAAACAACATGAACTTACGATTGCGCGCACCGTTGTAATCACTTTCTTCGGTCTTTTGGCCCACATGACTTAAAAAACCAGCCAGAATTGCTTTGTGTACCGCTTCGTAACTAGCACCGCTTTCATTCTCTTTAAGTTTTAAATCTTTGCACTGAAGACGCAGCTGATAATGCACATCTCGCCATTCGCGCATGCGCATGTAGTTTAGAAAATTCTTTTTACAATATTGCTTTAATTGATTACCCGAAAGTTCCTGTCTTGCTTCTTCAAAACTGTTCCAGACATTTAACAGCGTAATGAAATCACTTTCTTCATCACGAAATTCGGCGTGCTTTTGATCAGCCTGCTGTTTCTTTTCAGCAGGACGCTCCCTTGGGTCTTGTACACTTAGGGCCGCAGCAATAATGAGTACTTCTTTTAACGATTGTTTTTTATCTCCTTCAAGCAGCATACGCCCTATTCTGGGGTCAACTGGCAATCTTGATAGCGCGCGCCCAACATTGTTAATTTCGTTTTTGGCATCTACTGCACCTAATTCTTTCAGCAGATTATAGCCATCTTTTATAAACCGACTGTCTGGTGCATCTACAAACGGAAACTCGGCTACGTCGCCAAGCCTGAGTGATAACATTTGTAAAATAACAGCCGCTAAGTTGGTTCTCTGTATTTCTGGATCGCTAAAATCAGGGCGAGCGTCAAAATCTTCTTCACTATAAAGTCGAACACAAACCCCTTCACTTACCCGTCCACTTCGACCTTTACGTTGATTTGCACTAGCCTTTGAAATAGCTTCGATAGGCAGGCGCTGTACTTTAGAGCGATAGCTATAGCGACTAATACGGGCTACACCGGTGTCAATTACATATCGAATACCAGGAACTGTTAACGATGTTTCAGCCACATTGGTCGCTAATATAATCCGTCTTGTGCCACCTGTGGGATTAAATATTTTATTTTGCTCTGCACTGCTTAAACGAGCATACAGTGGCAAAATTTCGGTGCCTTTGAAGTTTGCTTTTTTTAATGCCAGTGACGACTCTCGAATTTCTCTCTCACCACTTAAAAATACTAATACATCACCAATTTGGCCCCTTGCTGCATCTTCAATTTCTAGTTCTGCCACGGCATCTACAATGCCTTGAATCATATCGCCTTCAGGCTCTTCGTCAGGTTTGCTGACTCCGTCTTGTGCATTTAAATCAATTAACGGTCTGTACCTAACTTCTACAGGAAAAGTACGACCCGTTACTTCAATCACAGGTGCATTATTAAAATGCTTTGAGAAGCGATCTAGGTCGATAGTGGCGGAGGTCACTATAACTTTTAAATCTGGCCGTTTTGGTAATAACTGCTTTAAATAGCCCATTAAAAAGTCAATATTTAAACTGCGTTCATGGGCTTCATCTATAATGATCACTTGGTATTTGTTTAAAAAGCGATCATGCTGAGTTTCGGCTAGTAAAATGCCGTCAGTCATTAATTTAACCAGCGTTTTATCGTTACTCTGATCACTAAAACGTATTTGAAAACCAACTTCGTTACCTAGTTCTACGCCCATTTCTTCAGCGATACGTTGAGATACAGAGCGGGCCGCTATTCGTCTTGGCTGTGTATGGGCAATCGTTCCGTATTGAGCTAAACCTAATTCAATACAAATTTTTGGAAGCTGAGTGGTTTTACCTGAGCCTGTTTCTCCAGCAATGATCACCACCTGATTATCTTGAATAGCTTTTGCTATTTCTTCGCGCTTGGCCGATACAGGTAGCGAATTATCGTAACTAATTTTTTCTGCTGGGAAAGTTCGATCTGAAGCTTGCTGTAAGCTTCGGATCATTAAATTTTGTAGTTTTTCTAAGCTTTTATCTATGGCTTGTTTTTCTTTATGACGTTTTTTAAGTGTGGCGATTTGTCGCGCAAAACCAAAGCGACTTTGCATCATGCAATTATTTAACGAATCTTCTAACTGCTTTAATTCATCCAACACAGATACTCAAACCTTTAGTTTTCTCAAATTTAGATTTATTACTATTTTCTCAGACAAAAACGCCCTCTTTCGAGGGCGTTTAAGTATCTTTAATTAACAAGGTGTTAATTAAAGATATTTGTAGCTAATATTTTCTACACCGTATCTAAGAAGCTGTTTCTTCGTCACGTAGTTCGCGGCGAAGGATTTTACCTACATTTGTTTTAGGTAAATCTTCACGAAATTCAACCATTTTAGGCACTTTATAAGCCGTTAAACGTTCGCGACAAAAGTCGGTAACGTCTTTAGCTGTTAACGCTGGGTTAGTAGACACTGCAAATACTTTTACTTGTTCGCCAGTTACTTCGTTTGGAATACCAACAGCGGCGCATTCTACAATGTCTGGATGACTAGATACAACGTCTTCAATTTCGTTTGGATAAACGTTAAAGCCAGAAACGATGATCATGTCTTTTTTACGGTCTACAATTTTCATGTAACCGTTTTCTTGAATAATGGCCATGTCGCCAGTCTTTAACCAGCCATCTTCAGTTATTGTTTCTGAAGTTGCTTCAGGACGCTGCCAGTAACCTTTCATTACTTGTGGTCCTTTAACACAAAGTTCGCCAGCTTCACCTATAGGAAGATCGTTACCATCGTCGTCAATTACTTTACAAAGCGTATTAGAAACTGGCATACCAATAGTTCCTAGCTCTGTGTGCCCTGGAGGGTTAAAAGAAGCGATAGGCGACGTTTCTGTCATACCGTAGCCTTCAGACACTTCACAACCCGTTACTCGTTCCCAAGTATCAGCCGCGTTCTTAGTCAATGCCATGCCACCTGAGATAGTTAATTGCAGGTGACTGAAGTCTAAAGCTTTAAAGTCGTCGTTGTTACAAAGACCAACAAATAACGTGTTCAAACCTAAAAACGCATTAAAGTCCCACTTTTTAAGTTCTTTTATAAATCCTGGCAGATCACGTGGATTAGGAATCAATACGTTGTGGTTACCGGTTTCCATTAATACCATGCAGTTAACTGTAAATGCATAGATATGATAAAGCGGCAGCGGTGCAATAATAACTTTAGAGCCTTCATCAGCGCCTGACTTATTTAACCCCATAATGAATAATGGATTAGCCTGTGTCATGTTAGCCACCAAATTACGATTGGTTAACATAGCACCTTTAGCAACGCCTGTTGTGCCACCTGTGTACTGAAGCACACAAATATCATCAGCAGCTACTTCAACTGGAGCATAAGTATTTTTAGCGCCTTGTTTCAATGCATCTAATAATTTTTTATGACCTGGTAATGAATATGGCTCGACTTCTTTGCGTACATTTTTAATGACGAAATTGACCAATGTACGTTTAAGTGGGCTGCAAAGATCTCCAGCCTGAGTAACAATAACCGTTTCAATTTGAGTTTTTGGTACAACTTTGTCAGCTTTACTGGCCATTTGCGCAAGAACAACAAGGGCTTTAGCGCCAGAGTCATTGAACTGGTGTTCCATTTCGCGCTCAGTGTATAGCGGGTTGGTATTTACCACTATCAGACCCGCACGCATGGCGCCAAATACCACAACTGGGTATTGAGTAAGGTTGGGTAATTGAACCGCTATACGGTCACCCGTTTTTAGGTTAGTTTCGTTCTGCAAGTAAGAAGCAAAGTCAGCCGACAATCGATCGACGTCTGCATAAGATAAAGTTTGGCCTAAAGCAGTAAATGCTGGGCGATCAGCGTATTTTTTAACACTTTTATTAAATACTTCTACAACGCTTTTATACTTGTCTACATCAACCGTAGCTGGAAGTCCTGCTGGGTATTTGTCACTAAAAAATGTTTCGTTCATGCCTACTCCACTTGTTCTCGCTAAGCTTTATATTTATTTTTGTATACTAAATATACAGCAGAAATTTGGTTTGACGGGCAGATTACCAGTTTTACAATCTGTCGCAAAGCCCCAAAATTGCGAGTTATCGCAGAGATGCTTAATTTTTGAACTATCTATCATTTTTTTGCATAAATTAGCCATATTAAGTAGTCTGTGGGCAGAATATCTAGATCGATAGCAATAACAATAACAATAACGATAAATACAAGTGTGAATACCATGATTGAATCTTTCATTGATGCACCTGACGGCCATAAAATTCAAACACTCTGCTGGCCTGTCGATAAACCTAAAGCCTGGGTACATATTAACCATGGTATGTCTGAACATGCTCATCGTTATGATCAACTGGCGCAAACTTTAAATACAGCGGGTTATTCTGTCGTTGCTCACAACCACCGTGGCCATGGCAGTAGCCCAACTACGACTACTGGCCATTATGCCGACAAAAATGGTTGGAATAAGTTATTAGCTGACGTTGATCAAGTTCGAACTCAAGTATGTGATAACAATCTACCTTACTACCTGATGGGCCATAGCATGGGCTCGTTTATAGTTCAGTCTTACTTGGCAAACCCGTTAGAGACACAACGGCCAATTGATGCATTAATTCTGTCAGGGTCTAATTTTCAAGCACCACAAATAGCAAAAGTTGGTCATGCGGTTGCCAGACTAGAACGCTGGCGCTTAGGCAACACTAAAGCCAGTAAACTGTTGCAATTTTTATCATTTGGTTCTTTTAACCAAGCATTTAAACCTAACCGCACAGATTTTGATTGGTTGAGTAAAGACCACGATCATGTAGATAAGTATATTAATGACCCGCTATGTGGCTTTGATTGCAGCACTCAACTATGGGTAGACTTACTCGGCGGGCTTATTGACTTATTTACCTTAAAAACATTTAACCGCATTCAAAAAAACCTGCCTATCTATATTTTTGGTGGCGACCAAGACCCGGTTGGAGAAAAAGGCAAAGGCTTACCTAAATTAATGGCCGCCTATAAAAACGCTGGCCAGCAGAATGTAACGCTTAAGCTTTATGAAGAGGGGCGACATGAAATGTTAAATGAAATTAACCGAGATGAGGTTATGGCTGATATAGCTAATTGGCTCAATACCTTATAAGCATTTTCATGTGGTTTTTAACAAAAAACGCGGCTATTAGCCGCGTTTTTTTATCTACAATTAATTTTGTCTATTTATGGATAAAACGCAATTGGTAATTCAATGCGGTCTTGACCACCACTAGAACCAAAGCTCATCATTTTACATGTTGAGATCATTCGCTTAAGTGCTTTTCCATCCATAAAATCAGTAGAACTAACCTTACACGCTGTCACATCTCCGGCCTTAGATATTGCAATATCGAATGCAACCGAACCTTGTAAGGTTGGGTCGGAACGCAGAGCTTTACGATAGATACGGTCATAACGGGATTTATTCTGTTCAAATACTCTTCGAATATCCATTTGTGAACGAGATAATCCAGCAATTTTTATATCTTTAGGTTTCTCCATTATCCCTTTAGGCAGCTCTTTTACTTTAGTTGTATTTCGACCAGCCACCGCTAACTGATCGGCTCCAGTTTCGCGGGTAAGCTGCGACTCGTTAATACCGCCAATGCGATCGACAGCAGATTGATCTACCACTGATCCTACTTCAGTGGCAACGTCACCGGCCGAGGTCAGTAGCGAACTATCGACAGTAAAGCTAGACATATCAACCATGTTTTGCATATCAGCTAGCTCATTAGAAAAATTACTAATTAGTTTCTGCGCTTTTTCCTTGGCTGCTTTTATACGCTCTGGTGTTCGTTCTTTGTTAAGTACTTTTTTTGGTTTTGGCTTTGGCTGTACTTTTGCTAATGGCTTAACCACAGCTTTTGGTTTTGGCTTGACCTCAGCTTTTTTAACCTCAGCCTTTTTCTCAATTTTCTTTTGCTGAACTTTTGGTAAAGGTTTAGGTTTTGGCGCTTCTTTTTTTCGCTTAATTACCTTAGCTAATTGAGCTGGTAGTTGTTCAGCTTTTTCACGCTGTATTTCAGGCAGTGTTATGTTTGGAATTAACACACCTAATACTAAGGTAACCACTAATAAAGATAATAAAATTACTTTGAATAAAAACTCTTGCTTTCCCTCTGCCCAAGGTAATGCTGGAGTACGATACATATTACTGCTCACTACGTTTTCTCCTTACCGTCGGTTTTCTGCACGGCCAAAGAGATTTGTGTGTACTTGGCTTTTTGGCAAGTAGCCATAATACGCTTTAACACTTTATAAGGAATTCCCTGGTCACCCATAATGGTAATCAAGCGACCCAACTCTTGCTCTTGTAAAGTAGCGGCTGTTTTTTCAGATAAATACAGCAGTTCTTTTTCAAGTTCGGGAATCAATTCTTGATCTGGCTTCATAGCCAATACATCCTTAATAGATGCAACAGCACGACCCTGAACAACAATATCATCAGCACTGACAATTAAATTAATTGTGTTTTTTGGCTGCGCTTGAGCAGAGCTACTTGGTAATGTAATGCTGTCGTTATTCATTACCTCTACATCGCTTTGATTCATCATTAAGAAAAAAACCATGATGGTAAAAATATCCATCAGCGATACTAGATTTAATGTGGCACCTTTTTTATGGCGTTTGTGACTGCGAGCCATACGCTTTGCACGACGAGAAGATTTCATATTCCATCACCTGCATTCTCGCCGCTACCGTTTGCTACATCTAAGGCATCACCTAACGATACATCAGGAAACAAAACGGCTGTAACCACACTGGCAGCAACCACTGCTGTAAATGATTTTGCTGTATCAATTACACCAATTAAAACTTGGTAATCAATATCAGGTTCTGACAAAATTATAATATCTGTGCGCTCTCGACCTAGCTTTTTTTTCATGGCCTGTAACACCATAGATAAGCGATTAAGGTTATATTTACCGTCTTTTTTATTAATGGTTTCTACTGGAACTGGACCAAAGTTTATATTAAAGCCAGTTTCTCGAACTACCACCTCTAGAGATAAATCATCTGGATTTAAATCTTGTTCTGCTAATTCTTGCTCTAACGGCAGTATTAAATCAAGAACATTAATATGATTAAATACCATGCTGATCAGTAATACGGGAACCAATATAATCATTAGGTTCATAAAAGATGTAATATCTAATTCCGCTTCTTCTTGTGCTTTTCTATGGCGTTTCATAAGCCATTCTCCACTTCAAGTCGCGAAACTATTTAGCCACTTTTGCAGTAGCTGTTGATGTTACAGGTGAGGCTTTACGCTCGGTGATAAGATTTAAAAATTTAACCCCTGCCATTTCTAAACTATCAATAATTTCACTTGTACGACTTTGTAATACAGTATGTGCCAATAGTAATGGTATGGCCGAAATCAAACCAAATGCAGTTGTATTCATTGCTACGGAGATAGACTGTGAAAGCAATGTAGCTTTTTCAGATGGGGCAGCTGTTGCAACTGCAGTAAATGCAGCTATTAAACCAATAATGGTACCTAAAAGCCCCATTAAAGTTGCAATATTAGCCAGCGTGGCAATATATGCTGTACGCTTTTCTAGCTTAGGAATAGATTCCATCAAGCCTTCTTCCATTGCATATTCAATTTCTTCACGCTTAGAGCTAGATGGCATACGGGCAATACCCGCTCCGTAAATACTTGCTATATCGCTATCATTTTGACCTGCATAGTTAAGTGCGGCTTTAAAATCTTTACGCTGAATCATTGGTAACATCTGTTCAAATGCATCACGATTTTTACGTTTCGCAGAGGCTATACTCATTAAGCGCTCGATAGAAATTGACATTCCAACAACTAAAATTATGGCTATTGGGTACATAAACATACCGCCGTCTTGGAAAAAACGAATAATCGTATCCATTGTGTATTTATCCTATTGTAGATTTTATTGTGTAATTTAAATATTCAGATATTTGAATTTTTTATTGTTATTTTCATACTATTTATATAGTGATTTAAATATTAATCACTAACAAGACTGGTGTCCGTTTTACCACTGTTTTTCCATTGTTTATGCAAGCCAATCTCTAGGTCAAACGTATAAGGATCTAATGGCTTAAGACGCTCTATTTCTGTTCCTGAGACAGGTGTATATAAACGCTCGGCACCTTCGGGGTTTTGCCAAGGAATAATATACATAACCTGAGGTGCTTCACTATTCGCTTTAATCTTAATTCCCTCGAGCTTTATAATATTATCTTTTGCAACCGTCATAGAACTAGTACTAATAATGATGATAAACATAATAAGATATAAAGTTGATTTCATCACTGAGCCTCTGATGCAATTTGAGATTTTTTATTAATATTGCCTACTCGGCGGTTTATATCCACAATCCAGCCTGCCACACGCCTATCTGGTTGATTCTGGATAGCTTGATATTGCTGATAGAATCCACTGGCCTCTACCAGCTTACCCATGTAAATATCATATAAAATACCAAGATTTAAATAACCGGCACCATCATTTGGGTCTAGCTTTATAGCATTAAGGTATTGCTGTTCAGCATTCTTAAAGTCACCTTTTTGTCGATATACATAACCTAACTGATTGGCTATTTTTATATTTTTACTATTTTTAGTTAAAGCTTTACTCAGCATTTTAATGGCTTTATCCCACTGCTTATTTTGCGAGTAAATGACCCCAAGGTTAGCATAAGGACCAGCTAGTAATGGGTAATCATTATTCATTTTAATGAAAGCCAATTCTGCAAGATCTAACCTTTTATTGTTCATGTGCTCAATAGCAAGTTTAAAGTCGACAGCCGCTTGATCTGGAATATCAATGATCATCGATTCTACATTAGCAGCTACTTTTTGATCGCTTTTATTAGTGGTGGCACAACCAGCTACAGTAAAAATAAAAACTGTTAGACTAATGAATTTCAGCAATGGCATTATAGCTCACCTCTTGTTTACCGTAGCGTGCAGGCATTAATTTAGATAGTGCAGCAATACTTTGAGATATCCAATCGTCGTATAAACCATCCCAACTGCGTTTTATATTAGTCTCATGAATATTGATGGCAGCTTCTTCAAACGGGAAAGCTTGATCCTCTAGCAGATATTCGTATTCTTCTAACTCAAGTTCATCTAGCCCTGCTGGTCTTTCTGAATTCATTAAGTCCCTAGATAACTCTCCGTATATTTCAGCAATTTGAAAAGTAGCCGCTGTGGTAAATTCTTGCACTTCCATTTTAGCTGTACGCTTATATGCATCCATAGTTTTCTTAAGCGCTATTTTCTTTTTACCAAGACTTTTTTGTAATGGTAGAGTTAACTCAATTTTTGCATACTCTACACGTTCATAATCAGCCAATTGAAAAGAAGCTTTTGCAGATAAAAATCGAGAACGATCTGTACGCTCTTTACCTGCATTTTTATCTGATGCAATGAGCTTTTCTAGCCAATAACGTCGCTTGTCATGATCGTTTTTAACTAAATACAAACCCTCTAACTTATTAATCGCTTCTAACTGAGCATTAAAGGGTTTTGGATAATTATGCGCATAACGTTTTAACATAGACATTGCGTTATCAACATCGTTACCTTTTTGGTAATACTCTGCGGCCTGATACAACGCAATACGCTGCTCGTTTTTATCTCTTGAAAAGCGCCAAATATTCTGTAGTTCGAATGCAGCTTTATTCCACTGTTCCATATTTTCATAGGCAATAATCAGCTTTGATGGAATGTCTTTAGCCAGCTTATTTTTGGGGAAGTTGTTTCTAAATTTAATCAGTAACTCTTCCGACTTTTTCCAACTTTTATTTTTCATTAAGTAGGTAGTAGCATCATAATGGGCAGTGATTCGAATTGGAGATTCTGGTACGATTTTACCCACACGCATGAAATGGTCCACAGCCTGCTCTAACAAATCTAGCTCAACTGCTGCAACACCTTGTTTATAGATACTGGCAGCTAACTTTTCTCGAACAGCTTTGGTTTCAGATTTTTTAAGTTGCTTCGTATTAATAGCGGCTAAATATGCAGATTCGGCAGCGTCAAATTGATTTAAATCAAAATTACTGTGACCCTTAATCAAATAGGCAACCGATTTTTGCTGAATAGTTAAGTCGCCCCTGGCTAACACAAGTGTCACTGCTTCAGCAGACTTAGCAAAACGCCCTAACGAAAACAATCCCTCTGAGGCTCTGACTAATACCTGCGTGGTACGAGCGCTAGATGGATATACATCGGCAAAACGCATTGCTGTATCTACTTTACGGTCCAGCCAATGCTGCTGTCTTTGCGGCTCAGCTTTTGCTATTAAACGATTATAGGTAACCAAAGAAGCCCAAGCTGATTCTTCAGAGTCTTTATGAACCGGAGTTTCAAAGCCACCGCTAATATAAGAGAGTAAAGCTTGATCATACTGACCTACTTCATAGAGTGCTTCGGCTTGTAAAAAATACATTTCACCCACTTTTTTATCATTTGGAAAGGTATCTATGTACTCTTGATACCAACGTGAAGCGGTAAAAAGATGATTAAATTTATGTTTAATTTTTTTAGTTTTTTGACCTAAAGCATGATAATACTGAGCTAATTCGGAAGTAAAATCTCTTAACTTAGGCCGAATCATATCGTGAATGTCTTCATCGTAAATAGTCCAAAAAGCGCTACTTACTCCATACTCCTCAATATAAGCCACCTTATGATTTAATACTTTATCTAGGTAACCTGCTTTTTTATAACTGGCCACAACTTGCGCATAAAATGTTGGCGCTAATACATCTTTAGGGTTAGCCGATACAAATGCTTTATAGGTTTTTGCAGCATCACTATACTGGCCTTTAATTAAATAGTATTCGGCTAATTCGTCATAAATTAAATATTCATAATGTCGAGTACCTAAGCGTTTAAACATACTAGATATGGATCTATGCCCGTTCTGATAAGCAAATACCATACTCATAACTCGTACGGTATCGTCTAATAACTGCTTATCTATCTTGTCTGCATTTACAATATCTGTGGTATTAGCAAAGCGGCTATCAATCACTGAAACAAATGACTCTAGGGCTTTGTTATAGTTACGTTGTTTAAACTGACTCCAGCCACGCATGTAGTTGGCGCTAGTATAAAAACGTAGATTATCTTTTTGCGTTGTTACATAAGCAAAAGATTTTTCAGCTTGATTAAATTTTTCAGCGTAAAACTGTATATCACCCAAGCGATAATGTACTTCGGTTAACAGCTCTGAATTAGGGAAATTATCGATAAGTTTTTTTAGTGTTTTCTCAGACTTTTCCGTTTCAGATTTAAGCATATACACTTTGGCCAACTGATATAGCAGGCGATCGCTATCACGGCGGTTAGGAAATTTATTAAGAACTTTTTCATATGTATCTACAGCTTCTTGATATACTTTATTTACGTGCTCAGGATCTAGCTCTTCTGGATTTTCAGCCAACAGTTCTTCTACATCCATTAATTTAAGATCAGCAAGGCGATGCATTACATGTACTCGAGTTTCACTCTTTGGAGCTATCTCTAAAAAGCTCTGATACCTTTTTATAGCCGCTTTAGTATCGACTTCTGGTGCTTGTATTTTGGCTAATCTAAAGCCAACGGGTCTAATATTCTCTATGCTTTTACCGGTTAGGTCGTCGTCAATACTGACTACAGTTTTTTCTGATTGCGTGGCGCAAGCAGTTAACAGTACACCAACAGACAATAAGGTTAATAATGGCTTCATTGTTTAACCTCTGCATTGGCTATTACCCTAACTTTATTCGATGTCTCATCAAATAATCGGGCCGCTGCTAAGCGTGCTTGTAACTGATACTCCATTACTCGCTGCTGGCGAGTTTTAATATCGGCTTTAACAATACCGCCTACTTTTTCACGTTGCTTGCTATAAACCAAATCTAGCTTACTCAGTTGATTTTGATATTTAGTTTTTAGCCTGCTAATTTTTTTGTTAAAACCTTGATAGCTGTTAGGTGCAACCTGATAAGCAAAACTGGCCGCATCAAGCTGCTTGCTTGCAGTTTGAATAGACGCTTTTAGTAATGCTAGGGTTTTAGATACTTGCTGCTTACGTTTATCGTAACGCTGAGATAGATCCCAACTTAGTACGCCATCTATTCTTCTCAGTCTTTGTGCATAATCATCTTTGTTAATTGATTTTTTATTAGCGAGAATACCAATGAAGTCAGCTAATTGCTGAAATGACGCTAACTGATCTTTCTCTTGATCAGAGGCAAGGCCGTGGCCAGAAGGATTATTGAAGGCTTTTTTAACCCGTTTATTTAAATTATTGTAGCGTGACTTTAATTTAGCTAAGTGATTACTGTGTAGTGTAATTAACTTCTCTTGCTTCACTTCGTTGAATTCTTGCTTGCGGGTATTTGCAGTAATAGCAAAAGCATCAAGTTGCTCAATAGCCTCATTTAACTTGTAACGCATCACATGTAAATCTCGAAGGGATTTTAACTCACCTTGGAAATATCCATGACTCATGACATCTTTTAAATACACTTTATCTGGATGATCTGGTAAAGATAAATCTATTGGTGTAAATGCGCCCCAGCGATCTGGAATTTGCTGTGCTAATAAGGGTTCTATAAATTTACCAGTATTTAAACGTGTTGCACTTTTTTCAAGCTTTGAATAAATTTCATCATATTGCTCTGTGGCATAATCAAAAGCGCCTAAAGCCATTACTTTAGCATTCAATTTTTCTAATAAATATGGAATTGCAATCAGAGTTTCCTGCACATCCTGATTAAGCTGCGAGTGGGCTGTTTTTAACATATACCATGGCTGCAAGGCATCATGATACTGCCACTGCTCGGTTAACGCCCAACCGAATGTCAGTAACGCCTTAGGAGTGTAAGCACTGTCTAATCCGACACTTTTTAAATGTCTAATTGCACTTCGACCGCGACCCGTTGCAAAAAAGAATTGTCCTGCCATCAGATGAATACGGTCGGTTAGTTCACTGGGGGTCTGTGTATACTGAGTAAGCCTTAGTGCTTCTTCAAAAACCGCCTCTACCTTATTTATATGCACATCTTTTTCGGTGTAACTTACTGCAAGGTTTAATACTGCATAAGCAGCCCATTTACTTTTTTTATTGATAGCAAGTATGTGTTTGTCAGCGTTAGAGCTATTGCCATTAAATAGCTCTAACGTCGACGCTAAAAAGTGATACTCGTCTTTTAAAGTTGGGTTTAAGTTTATCGATTGAACCTTGCGAATGGCTTTTAATGACTGTGGCCACATGCCTTTTGTATAAAAGTGTTTGGCTAGATAGAACCACGACTGGGATCTAGCGGCTGCTGGTAAAAAGCTAATTCGCTGGTCGGAAATTAAACGCTCAAATTGTTTGGTAGCACTGGTACTCATTCCAAGCCCCAACTGAGCGGTAGCTTGGTGTATATCAAGTACTTTGCCATAACCTTTCTGCCCACGCTTACGGATGGCATTATTTAGGCTTAAAGCTTTGTCATACTCTCCAGCATGCAGGCTGTATAAGGCTTGACCGTATAGTAGATCACGACTTTTAGCTCTGCGTTCGTCGGGTAAAAGATCTTCTGCATAGGCGGCCCCAGACAAACTTAAGATCAATACCCATACAGTCATCTGAGAATAACCCCAAAAACTTTTGAATAAACTATTCAAGCCAACCTGCATGTTACTTCCACTCAACGATTGCGAAGTCAGGTTTAGATTGATTTGGATTGTTTTTGATTTTTAATTCTAAATATTTACTGGACCTAGCTTTACCAAAGTCGGCTACCACCACACGCTTCATTGCTCGACCATCGCGGTCAACACCTTGAATCTCAGCCGTCAGTTTGTGCATTCCGGGTTTTAAGTTACTGGTAAAAATTTTCTGAATACCACCTCGACGTAAAGCGTCCACTTGCTCTTTACTATATAGGTGTGAGGTTACATCTTGTGTGTCAAGAGTGAGCTTGACTGAACGAATGTTAAAATTTTCAACTTCCTCCATAGAAACAAACACGGCAAAAGAGGTAGTGGCAGGGTAAAGTAGTTTCTCTTCTAAATCGTATAACTCACGATTCAGTTCAATCACTTCTGATTTAAGTTCTTCAATTTCTGCGTCTAACCCTGATTGATTAGCTGCACTTGATAACGACGATGTAAATAGTGCACTGCAGATGAGCAGTAGACCGACAAACTTATTAATTGCCTTCACAGGTGAACCCTTAAATTTTATTATTTTTATTATTTTTTAATATGTACTAATGGACGTTTTGTTAAGTTATGTAACGTCTGGCGTAATATTACCTGTGCTTTATAGGGATGCAAGAGGGGTTTGCGACACTACAGTACCAATAGGTGATATTTGGCGGATATTGAGAACTATCGCAAGGTAAGCGTTTTTTTTCACTGGGAAAATATGTATTTAAAGCCGTGTTTAGCGAAAAGCTATTGTATATTTCGACCTGCATAAAAAAAGCCCTTAATTATAAGGGCTTTTTTTAAATAACATGATCAAGCAAAACTATCGAGTAAGTTCACGCATTGCTTTCTCTAAACCATTTATAGTAAGCGGATACATTTTGTCATCCATAGCCGTTCTCACTGCGTTTAAAGACCCACTCCAGCCCCATTGATCGTCTGGCACCGGGTTTAACCACACCACTTTATCAAAGGTTTCTTTTATTCGCGATAACCAAACCGAACCTGCTTCGTCGTTCCAGTGTTCAACGCTGCCACCAACATGAGTTACTTCGTAAGGTGCCATCATTGCATCACCTACAAATATAACTTTATAGTCTTTACTAAATTTTCGCAGTAAATCCCAGGTATTAGTGCGTTCGTTGCCACGTCTTCGATTATCTTTCCATACTGACTCGTATAAGCAATTATGAAAATAAAATGATTCCATGTGCTTGAATTCAGTTCTACATGCACTGAATAATTCTTCACAAACTTTTACAAACGGGTCCATGGTGCCGCCAATGTCAAAAAAGATCAGAACTTTTACTGCGTTATGACGCTCTGGCACCATTTTTATATCTAGGAACCCAGCATTACTAGCTGTAGATGCGATTGTGTCGTCCAGATCTAGCTCTTCAGCCGCACCCTGTCGTGCAAACTTACGCAACCGCCTTAACGCCACTTTAATGTTACGAATACCCAGCTCAATGTCGTCGTCTAGGTTGCGATAGTTACGCTCTTCCCAAACTTTAATCGCTTTTTTATGGCGACTTTTGTTTTGCTGAACACGCATCCCTTCTGGATTATAACCATCTGCTCCAAATGGCGATGTACCACCAGTACCGATCATTTTATTACCGCCGCGATGGCGTTTTTCTTGCTCGTCCAAGCGCTCTTGAAATTTTTTCATGAGCTCGTCAAAGCCACCCTGAGACTCGATGGAATCAAGCTCTTCTTTGCTGAACATGCGTTCAAATTCAGACTTCATCCAGTCTTCAGGAACACCAGTAGCATTTGTTAACACTTCATCTAAGCGATCTATGCCTTCAAAATAATGTGCAAATGCCTTATCAAACTTGTCAAAATGACGCTCATCTTTCACTAAACAAATTCGACTAATTTGATAAAAATCGTCTAAGTCTGCGAACGCCAAATGATTTTTCAATGCGTTCATCAAATCCAAGTACTCCCTGATTGAACAGGGTACTTTGTATTCACGCATGGTTTGAAAAAAATCAACCAACATATCAAATAGCCTTCAGTTAGCCTTTACGACGAGACATAAATGCCAGTTTCTGTAGAAGCTCTACATCTTGTTCGTTCTTAACCATAGCACCATATAAAGGTGGAATAGCGGTGTGCTTGCTGCGTAATGTTTCTGGATCAACATCGTCAGCAAGCAATAATTTTAACCAGTCTACTAGTTCTGATGTAGACGGTTTTTTCTTAAGACCAGGGACTTTACGCAAGTCAAAGAATACGTCCATGGCTTCACGTAATAAGTCTTTTTTGATGTCTGGATAATGAACATCAACAATTTTCTGCATAGTAGCTTGATCTGGGAAGTCGATGTAATGGAAAAAGCAGCGACGTAAAAATGCGTCAGGCAATTCTTTTTCGTTATTGCTTGTGATAATAATAATCGGACGGTGTTTAGCCACTACACGCTCTTGAGTTTCGTATACAAAGAATTCCATTTTATCTAATTCTAATAATAAATCGTTTGGGAACTCAATGTCGGCTTTGTCTATTTCATCTATTAATAATACTGGTGGTTTATCGCCACTGAAGGCTTCCCATAATTTACCTTTTTTAATGTAGTTAGATATATCATGGACTTCTTGGTTACCTAGCTGTGAATCACGTAAACGAGAAACAGCATCGTATTCGTACAAACCTTGGTGAGCCTTAGTAGTCGATTTAATGTGCCATTGAATTAACGGGGTATCTAGTGCTTCTGCTAACTGCTCAGCCAACATAGTCTTACCTGTGCCCGGCTCGCCTTTTATTAATAATGGACGCTGTAATACAATGGCCGCGTTAACCGCCATTTGCAGTTCGCTAGTGGCAACATATTCTTCAGTACCGGTAAACTTCATATACAAGACTCAATTTATTTTATTTAAAAGATACAGGCATATTACCCTAGCAAAAGCCCTTAATCACTGTCTATTCTTGACAAAAGGTTGGCTTATTCACACCAAAGCAACCAATACAACAGGAATATGCTTAAAAATAATACGGGAATAGACCAATAACAGACCACTATATTAACTAGTCATTAGGCAGTTGAATTAAAAAAGCCCCATATAAATGAGGCTCTTTGTTCCATGTATGCTTAATTTAACCTTGGGAATCTCCAATACCATTATTTGGCATCATCTAAACCTAAATCCTCGAGTTCACTTTCTAGATTAGCCAGCGCCGCATCGACTGCCGCCTCACCTTCTAGATCTTCGTCATCGGCTAATTCACCCATTGATTCTGGCTGTGGTACTTCTTTTTCATCGGGTTCAGCACCTAAAGCAGCTCCTCCGGCATTGGCCTCCTGATCATCTTCTAGCTGAGGTATATTTTCCTCGTCCTCTTCGCTTAACCCGTCCAGTACACTGTCTAATTCGTCTAATGCAGAGGCTGTCTCTTCTGGTGTATCTACTACCTCAGATTGCTCAGGTGGCTTGTCCACCTCAGAAGCGTCAGCATCTACGTCAAAATTTTCATCAAAATCAGGAATGTCATCCTTTGGCTCATCTGTCGCATCTTCTAATTCTGAAATATCATCATCTAGACCTGGCATCTCACCAAGGTCATCTAAGTCATCTTCATCATTAGATAAATCAAGACCATCTAGGTCATCTAAGTCATCGCTATCACTTAGATCAAAATCTTCATCAAAGTCGTCATCATCCATGCCGTCACCTAGGCTTACTTCGGATCCTGACATACCTTTATCTTCATTTACTGCAGGTGCGGATTGCTTTGCCGCGGCCTTTTTCTTAGACATGACTCGGTAAACAAAAAAACCACCTACGCCTAATAGAATTGTCGCTATAGGAATAAGAATAAATACCCATGACGGAATACTATCATCTTGCTCAATGTCATCAGTCACATTGGCTATGTCATCTATATTTTCTGTTGCTTCTTCTGCTGGCTGCTGGACAGATTCATCTTCCTGCTCTTCTAGTTTTGCTGCTAGATCTGGAATGCTAGTTTCAGGTTCTGTTATAGGTTTAGTATCAGTCTCAGCTAAAACTTCTGCTGGAGTTTCTGTCGATTGCTCTAAGACTTCCTCTACATAAAATTCATGAGCAAAATCGTCTGGTATTGGAAATGTTAAAACTATTGGATCAGGCTTAATTCTAAAGTCTTTATCTTCGGCCAAACGGCCTTTGATATTCATTGAAACTTTATATTCACCTGGGCCTTTATTTGCATCAATTATCACCTCCCAAAGACCTTCTTCTACCCATGGAACAGCTTGGATAATAGAGTTTGCATCTGGCCCCTTAAGCTTTGCAATCACTCGCGTTTTTGATACCTGTATATCGGGCACCTGAGGAATCACTCTTACCGCATATACTTGTTTTTGGTTTATTAACTGCTTGCGTATTTCAAAACCAATTGGCTGACTTACCTGAATATATTCTTTGCGCATGCGCTGAAAAGTTTTACCGTCTACATTGACGGTTAATTCATACTGCCCTTCTTTTTCTAAACGCTTAATACTCTCTTGAAATCGGCCATCTTCGGGAATATTGTCAGGATTATTTATTTGCTTGGTACCGCTGCGTCCACTTTCGGCCGTCATGGTCATTTCTATGGTCATAAGTTTTAGTAGATCAGGATTATTAATGATCTCGCCGTTTTCATGTAGGTAAACCTCAAAGTCTACCTGCTGACCTGGAAATAACGTTGTTGGCAGATTAGCAATTTCCATTTTCAAATCGCTAACAACAGTGACTCTATTATCGGGATCTAAATCGGCTTCAATTTTCCACTGCCCCGGCTCCGGATTAGTAAGTGTGACAAGATCGTACAACGATTCACCAAACCACTTTGCACTTTCAGAGGATTTAATTTGACTAATAACCTGCCCCGATGGACTGATTAATTGCGTAGGCGTTGAACCGTCTTTGGTAAATATTAACGCCGTAAATTCGTCTATACTGGCGTCTATTTTAAAGGTATTGTCTTTTGAAAGTGGGACCTGTTCGGCAACAACTGGGGCGGCCTGTTCAAATGCTTTAAGAAATGCTTTTACTAATTCATCAGCATTGTTCACTATTTCACTGGTGCCATTTGTTTCTAATGCTAACTTTTCTAACAAGCTTTTATCAGCCTTATCTGACAATGCGATAGTGTGTATCTTTACACCTAAATCTTGGTATTGTTTAAGTACTTGAGTA
>JAWUVO010000070.1:0-8244 GCA_034112325.1 Bermanella sp.
CCGGCGTAGCCAATTTTTAATGCATGGTCTAACTTATCCTGCATAGTTTTTAATTCGCCATTAGTTGGCTCGCGACTAATACTGGCATCAAAGCCCATTGCGTCAATACGCAGCATAGAGTGGGGGACTAATGTGACCACATTCGGCCCAAGATTCAGCTGTTCTAAATGTTCTAAATACGCTTTTGGTGTTTCCCAGTCTACTTTGTCTGCACAGCTTCTTAATAGCGATTTAGGCAAATTTTCTACCCGCGCAAAGCAATCTACAATAGGGTCTATTTCTCCACTACGTTGATGACCAAAAGACAAACCCAAGCTGCAATTAGCAATAACAACACTGGTGGTGCCATGTCTAATTGACTCTGGCAAACCTGGCGCAAACTCAAGCTCTAGGTCGTAATGGGTGTGAATATCAAACAACCCAGGCATAAGCCATTTACCTTTTCCGTCAATGATGCGTTTGGCATTTTCTGAGTTTAAGTTTTCCCCTCGAGCTACAATTTTACCATCCGTTATTGCAATGTCTTCAACAATAGCGGGTTCGCCATTATTAAAAATTTTAGCATTCTGAATTAACGTATCGAAATTTTCTAATGCACTCATGGGACACACCTTTTTGTTATTATAAGTTGTCGAAATAGCTGGCTAACATAACGGCACCTAGTTGCAGCGTTACGTCTTTCGATTGAGTAGAGCACGCAAAAACATGGCGATGAACCAAGCCTTCAGCCATGGCGAATAAGTTAAATGCAACCGCGTCGGCGTTGTTAATATTAAAGCTTTGCACAAACATCAATACTCGTTCGTGCAGTAAATTCTCACCTTGGCCTAAAATTTCAGCCAGCTTTGGATCAAGCGCTTTACGTTGTTCTAACACCTGATGTAATTGTGGCGATTGCTCATGAAAGGCATAAATCAGTTTTAATACCGTGTGAAAAATCTGTTGGGTAGCAGCCAATTTCCCACTGTCTTTTTGTGCCTTTTCGCTTAGTACAAGCAATGCTTTTACCGACGGTATTTGCTTATACAGATCTTCCATGCGCTGTTTTGCTATTACCCGTAGCATGTCTTCTTTGTTATCAAAGTATTGATAAAAAGTGCCAGTAGCCACACCAGCTTGGCTGGCCACCATTTTTGCAGTGGTGTCGTTATACCCGTGGTCAGCAAAGCATAGGGTGGCGGCCGTAATTAAGGCCGCGCGTTTTTGTATGGCTCTGGCCTGTGTAGGAATGGCTTTCATTAATTGGCTCAATTTGACGGTTTTTACTGATTATTAAACTGTTACTCTATCAATATAGCTATAACTTGAACTCGACGTCAAGTTCAGTTTTAATCGATATATCAAATTAGGTGATAACTATGAGCTTGGTAAATACAGGTAACTTAAATAACGACCTTGCCAGTTGGAAGGCAAGTGGAGAATGGCTTGAACTTAATGGGCATCAAATATTTGTTAAAGACGAAGGTAAAAGTGATTTACCGGTGTTGCTACTGATACATGGTTTTCCAACTTCTAGCTGGGATTGGTATGGGGTATGGGACCAACTTAAAACACACTTTAGGCTGGTTACACTAGATATGCTGGGGTTTGGTTACTCAGATAAGCCCAACGTAAATACTTATACTATTCATGGTCAAGCCGACATTGTAGAAGCACTGGTAAAGGTCAAAGCTTTAAATAAGTTTCATGTGCTGGCCCACGATTATGGCGACACGGTAGCTCAAGAGCTTCTTGCAAGGCAATTAGAAGGATTAGGCGCGGGTAAGTGGCTGTCGTGCTGCTTTTTAAACGGTGGTTTATTCCCTGAAACACACCGAGCTATTTTAACGCAAAAACTATTACTAAGCCCGCTAGGTCCGCTAATAAATAAATTAGCAGGCTATAAACAATTTTGTGAAAAATTTAGCTCGGTATTTGGTGAGCAAACTAAGCCAACAGAGCAAGAACTTAAAATATTTTGGCAGTTAATTAATGAAAATAATGGCAAGCATATTTTCCATAACTTAATTACCTACATGCGAGACCGAAAACAACACAGAGAGCGCTGGGTAAACGTATTGCAAAAATCGGCTATTCCATTGGCATTAATTAACGGATCGGTTGACCCTGTATCGGGCGCGCACATGGTGGCACGTTACCAACAGCTTGAATGTCGATTAGATTATTTAGGTGTGTTAGAAAAGGTAGGGCATTATCCACAAGTAGAAGACCCTGCTGGTGTGGTTACTCACTATATTAATTTTTTTGATACTCTGGTATCAGTACAGTACTAATATTACATAAGGAGTATGCAAATGGCACAAGTTGAAAGTAAAACAAATATATCAGTAGATATTGAAGTTGTAGGAAGAGATGCAGAGAAAAAAGGTCATTTTAGCCTTAGCTCAGGGAATCTTTACTATTATAGAAAAAATGCCAAAAATGAAACCGCTAGAATAACTTATCAGCAATTAATTGAACTGATTGAAGAGCACGTTGTTGAAGACGAATAATTTACAATTATTTGTGGTTAAGTGTTGTAGGCAATGTGAAGACTAACTGCTAAAATTCAGCTATCCAGTAATCGTGTTGATTAAACTGGACTACCTAAGACTAGGATTTATTTTGACTAATAATGATATTTTGCAGCTTATAGCCACAACATTTAATTTAAACAACGATGCCGTTGTTGAGATTTTTGCTTTAGCCGATTTTAATGTAACTAACGATCAAGTGACTAGTTGGCTAAAAAAACAAGAAATTGAAGAAAATCAAGAAGCTGAAGAAAGCCAAGAGTCTCTAATTGGCCTTAGTGATCCTGACATGTCATTATTTCTTAATGGCTTTATCAATCTTAAGCGTGGTAAACGCGATGGCGAGCAAGCAAAGCCGCAAGATCATTTGAATAATAATATGATATTTCAGAAGTTAAGAATTGCTCTTAATTTAAAAACAGAAGATATTTTAGATGTATTTAAACTGGTAGATATTGATTTTAGTAAACATGAAATAAGCGCATTCTTTCGTAAACCGGGCAACAAGCATTATAAAGACTGCAGAGATAATACCCTTGAAAAATTCTTATTGGGTATTCAGCATCAATTACGACCAGGCGAAAATGATGCCCTTATTGATGGCTAGGTTTAAAGCTGAAGTATAAAGCTAGAGTATAAATAAACAGCTAAGATAATAATCTACAAAAACATAACATTAAATATGAAATCTGATCCTAAAAAATTAATTGAAAAAAATCAAAACCTGACTCATTCAGATTCGTTGAAAGTTATTTCGCATGTTCAGCGAGAGCAGGGTGATTGGATTTTGCATATATTAATGGTCGAGGATTGCGATGTGCCATTTAAGTTTAAGCGCAAAGGGAAATACCAAAGTTTAAAAGGTGCTAGAGTAAATATGACATACTACCCAGAGGTAGAAGTCATTGCCGATATGAATTTTGAAGTGATGAAAGTAGTTCGTATTAAAAGAGCATAACTAAAAATGGATAGCAGATAAACAGACAAACAGATAAATAGATAAGCGGGGTTAGCTCAGCTGGTAGAGTGTCAGTTTCCCAATCTGAAGGTCGCGGGTTCGATTCCTGTACTCCGCTCCAATATTATTTTAATAGGCGTCAGACTGCGTCATGCATTGTAAATACTTAATTCTTTAGAGCTATCAAACAATATTATGACAAGAAAAACATTATCTTTTAAAGTAAAAAGAAAGAGCCCACCTAGTAAAGTTGATAAGCCAGAAAATAAGCCGTTAGAAAAAGTGACTAAAAATATAAGCGAAGATCCTAAAAAGTCTTTTTTAAATGGTGTAGCTATCAACCCTTTTGAGAGTATTAATCTTGAGCTGGGTTCTGAAAGTCTGACTATGCGGGCCATGGATCTAATCACGCCAATTGGAATGGGGCAGCGTGGTCTAATTGTTGCGCCACCAGGTTGTGGAAAAACTACTCTGTTAAAACAAATTTGCCAGTCGGTAGCGTCAACGTATCCCCATATAAAACTTTATGCGCTGCTTATTGATGAGCGACCTGAAGAAGTAACCGACTTTAAACGCAGCGTATCTATATCACCTTCTTGTCAGACCACTGTAGTGGCTTCCTCTTCTGATGAAACTTACGAGCACCATGTTCGGGTAGCAAACGACCTTCTTAATAAAGCTCTTAAGCAAGCAGGCGAGGGGGAGAATGTTATGATTGTTATTGACTCACTAACCAGACTTTCACGGGTTCATAATGCCGAACGAAAAAGTAGTGGCCGGACCATGTCAGGCGGTCTTGATTCTAGGGCTTTAGAGATTCCACGAAAATTGTTTGGTGCGGCACGCAAAATTGAGAATGCTGGCTCGCTAACAATTTTAGCCACTATACTTGTTGATACTGGCAGCCGTATGGATCAGGTAATATTTGAAGAGTTTAAAGGCACCGGCAATATGGAAATAGTGTTGTCACGGGATATTGCAAATCAGCGAATCTTTCCTGCACTAGATATAGCTAAAAGCAGCACACGTCGTGAAGAGTTACTTATCAACACAAAAGATATGCCAAAGGTTAGAGATTTACGTAGGGCATTAACCAGCTTAGAACCGTTAGAAGGTGCTAAAAAACTAATTGAGCTACTTAACGATTCTCCAAGCAATGCTGACCTGTTAAAGCGCTAACCTTAGCTATTAGGCAGACAAGGCAAATAGCGATTTGGCATTATTTAATTTAGAGCAATATAAAATGAAACAACACCAAGACTCGTCAATTGTTCCAACGGTCGCCACCCTCGACGATCTTGCAAAATTGTCTGATTACTCACTAATCAATACTCTTAAATGCGACCCCGATGCCACTGAAAATGGAATTGACTACTCACCAAGGCAAGTGTTCTCGGGCCACTATGTGCCCGTTAAGCCCACTCCTATTAAAGACCCTGAGTACATTACCCATAGCAAAGATTTTTTCCGTGAGCTAGGGTTTGCCGACAGCATGGCAACGTCAGCTGATTTTGTCAGCATGTTCTCTGGTGATATTTCTCAGCTTCCGCTGCCCATGCGCAACGTAGGTTGGGCCACAGGTTATGCGCTTTCTATATACGGCACCGAGTATTATCAGCAGTGTCCGTTTCAAACCGGCAACGCTTACGGAGACGGCCGCGCCGTGTCTGTGCTCGAGGCCGTAGTCAAAGGCCAGCGCTGGGAAATGCAATTAAAGGGCGGTGGCCAATCACCGTATTGTCGCGGTGCAGATGGTCGTGCTGTTTTACGCTCTAGTATCAGAGAATTTTTAGCCCAAGAACACATGCACTCATTAGGCGTGCCTACCTCAAGGTCGTTAAGTTTATATGTTTCAAAAACCGAGAAGGTTAATCGACCTTGGTATTCCGAGGGTTCCCGAGCGCAAAACCCCGATAGGTTAATATCAGAGGCGGTTGCTATTTCTACTCGCGTAGCACCGTCGTTTATTCGTGTGGGTCAGCTAGAGCTTTTTGGCCGTCGCGCTCGTAAAGATGAACATGCAACGGCAATGCAAGAATTAGAGCAAATTGTATTGCACTTAATCGATCGTGAGTACGCCGACGTTATTGATATTAGCCTAACCATAGCCGAAAAAGTGGTGTTGCTAGCGACACAATTCCGCAGCCGTTTAACCTCGCTAATCGCCCATTGGATTCGTGTTGGTTACTGCCAAGGTAATTTTAATAGCGACAATTGTGCCGCCGGTGGTTTTACCATCGACTATGGTCCTTATGGTTTTTGTGATGTTTTTCATCCGTACTATCAGTCATGGACAGGCGGCGGAGATCACTATTCGTTTCTTAACCAGCCAATGGCAGCAGAACAAAATTTTAAGATGTTTTGTTTGGCACTACGACCGCTACTAATGTCAGATGTTGATAGTCTGCAACAGCTCGACGAAGTTGAGAGTGGCTTTGCTGGTGTGATGCAAACCCAAATGGAAAATATGTGGGCAGCCAAACTTGGCCTTACTAATTTTAATAGTAAGCTATTTAATGAACTGCTGACGCTGATGATGGAAACTACGGTGGACTATACTATTTTCTTCCGCGAACTCTCTTCGGTGCCTGAGGATATTACCCCACTTAAAAATAGTTTTTATAATAGCCCAGCGTATCAGGCTGACCAGCAGAATATAGATAAGCGCTGGGTAGAGTGGTTAGAAAAATGGAGATCGCTTATTGTCAGTCAAAGTACTAACAGTAATGCCCTGCATGAAGTTTCTAATAAAATGAAACAGGTTAATCCAAAATATAATTTGCGGGAGTGGTTTGTTGTGCCTGCCTATCAGCAAGCCGCCATGGGTGATTATTCGTTAGTGCGCGAGCTACAACAGGTTATGACCCAGCCATATGCCGAGCAGTCTAAAGATATAGAAGATAAATATTATAGGCTTAAGCCGTCTGAGTTTTTTCAGTTAGGCGGCACTTCGCATTACAGTTGTTCGTCGTAACAAACTCGTAACATAGAAGCTGCGCACGCGGTATAAAAAATACCGCGTGTGCAGAGCAAACGTTTTTATTCGTCGGCGTCAACTAACGTCATTAAAGATGTATTACCGCCAGACGCGGTAATATCAATGCTGACTGTTTTTTCAGTAAGTAAGCGTTGTATCAAATGGTCATTATATTCAGCTGTGATAACTGGCAATATTGCTCCACCACGTTGCGCTAGTTTTTCTACCATATAAGTAGAGCGTTCACTCTGACTATCAATTACCACACCTGCCAGTTTTTCTTCACTTAGTAATGCTTCTAAGTGCTGTAATTTAGCCACTTGGAATACACCAGCTGGAGCACCGGTTGCAATAAATTGCTGCCTAAACTCCAATGCTTCGGCGTAAAATAATTCAGACACCACTGAAATTACTACATTACCGGTTGCCAAAGCCGTTACTATGGATAACGTCCAATATTCAAAATCTACATCTTTATCGGCAAAACACACTAAAATTCCGCGGGGCTCTAAGTACAAAACATTCGACTCTCCAGTAGGTCCTGGCAGCACGGTAGGTTTTTTTAAACGCTTTTCAATGCTGATCAGTTGCGAACGAGCCGCCGCTAAAGTCGAGTCTAAATCGTCTGCTAGTTCTTCTACAATTTCTACTGCCGAAATGCTGGCCAGTAATTGGCGTACAGCCGATATGCGATTGTTTAACTCAGTTAAGCGCCACTGGTTTTCACTTGCTACTGCATTTTGCATTATCTCTGATGCTTGCTGGGTAGAAGTGTCGTCGCTGGCTAATGCCTTTTCTGTATCAGGGTCATGATCTGTAGCTGCTCGCGGAGTCGCTTTTTCTAACATTAGACGAGGTAAGTAATGAGGCCCACCAGCTTTGGGTCCGGTGCCCGACAAGCCGCGGCCGCCAAATGGCTGCACGCCTACAATGGCGCCAATCATGTTGCGATTAATGTATACATTGCCAGCCCGTGAAAGCTTGATAAGTTCTGCTGCGCGCATTTCAATGCGAGTATGAACGCCCATGGTCAAACCAAAGCCAGTACCATTAATTTGTTCTACAGTCTTTTCAATGTCTTCTGCCTTAAACTTAACAATATGAACACACGGACCAAATACCTCACGCTCCAGTACCGCTATATCGTCTATTAAATAAAGCTTAGGGGCAAAGAAAGTACCATTGTTTTCTGGCACATTACATTCGTAAAGTAAGGTAGCTTTTTGTTTCATGTCCTCGGCATGAGCTTGTAAATTAGATAAAGCTTTTTGGTCAATGACAGGACCAATATCGGTAGATAAATAAGCAGGGTCGCCCACGGTTAACTCTTGCAATGCACCCACTAACATTTCAATCACGTCATCAGCAATTTCTTCTTGTAAAAACAATACACGAAGCGCAGAACAACGCTGACCAGCACTTTGAAAACCAGAGGCAATCACATCATCAACTACTTGTTCGGGTAGGGCAGTTGAGTCAACTACCATACAATTTTGACCACCCGTTTCGGCAATTAAAGGTACTTGTTCACCCGCTCTTTGGGCTAACGTAGTAGCAATTATATTTGCGGTTACGGTTGAACCAGTAAACATAACCGCTTTAATGCGTTCGTCTGGTAGTAGCACCGAACCTACATCAGGCCCTAGTGCTACAACGGTGTGAACTACACCAGCAGGTAAGCCAACATATTCCATTAACTCTAACGCTCTAAGCGCGATTAAGCTGGTTTGCTCAGACGGTTTAGCAATAACCGTATTACCCGTTACGATGGCTGCAGCTACCTGACCTAAAAATAT
>JAWUVO010000071.1:0-20003 GCA_034112325.1 Bermanella sp.
GCCTTTGCATATTAATGGGCCTTGCACCCAGCGCCAGCGTAGCCCCGTTAATATTGTCTCTAAAGCTCGCTGAGTTCCGGTTCCATCGTTACCTGCACGTATAATGGCTGCAACTGGCAATCCCTGCTTTTTCTCAAGACATGGGTAGTAAATACGATCAAAAAAGTCTTTTAAAGCGCCACTCATATAACCTAAATTTTCAGTGGTGCCTAAAATGATAGCGTCGCAGTTTAAGACATCTTCTGCATTAGCTTCAAATGGTGTTTTTATTATGACTTTAAAATCAGTGGCTTCGTATTGCTTTGCAGCACGCGCTACAGAGTTACACATTTTTGATGTATTGTCAGATGGAGTATGGAATACCACCAATAACGTTTTCATATAAGAAAACTCTTTTTAGTCTTAGTTCGAATAAGGTTACAATGTATCACTTATTTACGGAATATATTTGTGATTAATTCAGTTATACACCACAACAATAGGCTTAAGTTTGAGGTCGAAACAGACAGCACTGATAATGTTGGCTCGGCTTATCTAACTTACCAAATGCCAGATGATAATAATGTGATTTTTACCCACACATTTGTTCCTCTTAGGCAGCGAGGTAAAGGCTATGCCGAAATGTTAGTTAAAACCGGTATTGACTGGGCCAAAGAAAATAACTTAGTGATTAGTTCAAGCTGTTGGTATGTAGATAAATACATGGCAGAGCATACCGAATGACTTGGTGGGTCTATATTATGCAATGCAAAGATCACACTTTATATGCTGGGGTCACTACTGATTTAGAGCGCAGATTAAATGAGCACAACGGTGAAGGCCCAACCGCTGTTAAAGGCGCAAAATATACACGAGTAAGGAGGCCAGTAAAAATAGTTTACACAGAAATATGTGAGAATCGTTCAGCAGCATGCAAACGAGAAGCTGCTATAAAAAAACTCACTAGGGCGAATAAGTTAAAACTTATAAACTAATACCAGCTTAATCTAAAGCCATTATGCTTTAACCATCTATCATGCGTTTTATATTCAGGACAATAACTCTGTACCATTTCCCAGAAGTCGATTTGATGATTTGGATGTTTTAAATGCGCCACCTCATGAATCACCAAGTAATTAATCACCTCTATGGGCGCTCCCATTATTAACCAGTTAAACTGAATATTTCCTTTACTAGTACAATGCCCCCACTTGGTTTTTGTTCGTCTGAAGCGTACATCAGATAATTTATGAGCCAGAGCCATTTTTTTAGCCGTCTCAATCGTTAACTCTGTCAAATATGTCTTCGCTTGTTGCTTGAAGAAAGTCTCAAATAAACTAACTAATTTTTGCTCAGAGGGAACAGTGGGTGAAAATATAGTAAAAGCATTATCTTGATTAAGTAACTGAGGGATTCTAGCCAATTGATAACTAATTAAATGAGGTTTACCTTGCCATAATATCGATTCACCAATAACAACTTTTGGTAACGCTTTATTAATTTTTTGTTGTTCAGTTATTTTGGTTTTTACCCAGTCTTTCTTACTGATCAAAAACTGAATAGCAAAAGCATTGGTTACTTTATGTGGAATTCTTACCTCAACCCCCTGCTTTACCACATGAATTGCAACACTCTTTCGTTTTGAGCGAACAATCGTATAGTCAAAATCTAGCTTGGATTCAGGTTTATTATGCATCATTCATTAACTACGTAGTGCTTACCCCTAAGAGGCACTAATACGGATTCTAAGCCGTTAATTTTAATCTCTAAACATAAGCCCAACAGCATGCCTAAACGGCCCTCAGGCATACCTTTTTTTTGAAACCACAATAAATATTCTTCTGGTAAGTCCATTAAGACCTTACCGTTATATTTACCAAACGGCATTTTCATATTCGCTAACGCGAGTAAATCATCTTGTGTAAACATGCGGCCTTCTTATCTATATATTTACGCTGTTAATATGTTCATAGTTTAACATAACCCTGCAAGCAACCTATTATAGACTCAGGTTTACATTAAAATTAGAAAAAGCTAATATTAGTAAGACATTATGCAAGCAAACCTATTTTCATACTTGTGAGATTATTATGCCATTAACAAAAGATGATCTATTAAATGAAGCACGCCAATCCTTAACAATAGTAGATGCAAATAAAGCCGAGCAATCGATTTCCTCTGGAGCCGTTATACTGGACATAAGAGAGCCTGCCGAATTCGACATGGGCCATTTACCTAATGCGGTAAATATTCCCCGTGGATTACTTGAGTTTATGGTAGGTAATAACCCTGCTCTTAAAGATTTTAATCAAAATATGCTGGTATATTGTAAAAATGGTGGCCGATCTACCTTAGCCAGTGACACGCTACAGAAAATGGGCTTTAAACAGGTCACTATGCTTTCAGGGGGTTTTGATAGCTGGACAGGCACTATTCATAAAGTCGAAATTGCTGATAATCAATATAGTAGCTAGTTATTTTTGTTACGATTTTGACTATCATGAAAGAAAAGTCTGCCATTAAGCTATAAGCGTTTTTGTAGTCTATACTTAAATAAAATTACTAAGCGCTACCGATTTCTTAGCTATTATTTAGCTACTATTTAACGCTTGAGTTTGAACATTTGGCTCTTCTTAAAGGTAAATTATAATGTCTATACGTGATCAGATTCATAACTATTACGAAGCCAAGGTGGTAGACGCCATTAACGATATTGCTGGTAGGCGTGGTTATGACAATGAGCAAATGGTAGACCTTGCATGCCTAGCACTAAATAACTTACCTACTCGTTACTTTAGACATGAGGTGGACTTGGCCTTTTACATGTCTGCCCACGAACATGAAGATATTGATCGACGAGTAAGGCAGTCGGTTAACGATGCTATTGCTTACATTGAACAACAGAAAGAAGTCCGTGAATAGCGGTTAGACTTTTATCGCTGTAATAAAAAATGCAGAGTACCCCTAAAATAACTAGGGACTACTCTGCATTTTTTGTTTTACTGGTTATATTATTTAAGCTTTAAAGTGGTTAAAGTATTTTCACGAACCGTTTTTAATAACTCAGCATTTTCAATTAATGATTCACCGTATGATGGAATCATTTCTTTTAACTTTGCTTTCCAGCCATCGTTTTCTAAACGGTCGGCGAAGCAACGTTCAATAACATCAACCATGGCATGAACAGCAGTAGATGCACCTGGAGAAGCGCCTAACAGCGATGCTACTGAACCGTCTGCACTTGATACAATTTCGGTACCAAACTCTAGCTTACCCTTACCATTTTCGTCTTTCTTAATAATTTGAACTCGCTTACCAGCATCCGCCAGCGTCCAATTTTTGTCTTTCGCTTCTGGGAAGTATTCGCGCAATGAATCCATGCGCGCTCCATCAGATTGAAACACTTCACTAATAAGGTATTTGGTAAGGTCCATGTTGTTCATACCCACAGAGAGTATTGGTAGTAAATTACCTCCACGAATAGAAGAAGGTAAATCTAACACTGAACCTTTTTTCAAAAACTTAGTGGTAAAACCAGCGAACGGACCAAACAATAACGCCTGCTTGCCATTAATTACACGGGTATCTAAGTGAGGTACCGACATTGGCGGCGCGCCAATAGCTGCTTTACCGTATACTTTGGCGTGATGCTTATCGGCCACTTCTGTATCAGTACATACTAACCACTGGCCACTAACTGGAAACCCACCGTAGCCTTCGCTTTCTGGAATTTCTGTTTTTTGCAATAACGGCAACGCACCGCCACCTGCACCTAAGAATAGGAATTTTGTGCGGATGCGGCTTTCATCGCCAGATTCACGGTCTTCCAATAAAACAGACCAGCCACCTTGGCTTGAACGCTTAAAATCTTCTACATCGTGGTTTAAAATTAATTCAAAATTTTCATGCTGCTGAAGGTCTTCCATCATATAGCGTGCCAGCGAACCAAAATCTACATCGCTACCACGAGACATAAACGTAGCTGCAACCGGCTGGCTTGGATCGCGACCTTGCATAATTAAAGGCATCCATTCTGTTAATGTTTCAACATTTTCACTGTATTCCATGCCTTGAAATAAGTGATGTTGACTTAATTTTTGGAAACGTTCACGTAAAAAATCTACATTCTTTTCGCCCCACACAAAACTTAAATGCGGCGTGCGGTTAATAAAGTTTGATGGCTCAGGTAGTACTTTTGAATTAACTAGGTATGACCAAAATTGCAGAGACAATTCAAATGCGGCATTTATTGATTTAGCCTTAGAAATATCTACTGTGCCTTGATTATCTTCCGGGGTGTAATTCATTTCACAGTAGGCTGCGTGGCCAGTACCAGCATTGTTCCAACCGTCGGTACTTTCTGACGCTACGCTTTTTAGTCGTTCAATCACGCATATTTTAAGTGTCGGATCTAAATTTTTCAGCAACATAGCCAAAGTGCTGCTCATGGCTCCGGCACCGACTAACAATACATCTACTGTTTTTACTGTCATGATTTTCTACACTCTGTAAATATCTAATACGTTTATGCCCGCTACCTGCGCTGCTATTATTTTCATCTTCATTTTGACGACAACAACAGTATAAAAAATGCACAATGATTTTTGTAAAACCAAAAAGTAGGGCTTTAGTGGCTGGTTTTCAACCGTCTAAAATATATGAAATAAATTATACTTAATTACAGCTCTCTTGGCGATTACTCAATCTAATTGCAATTTAGCTCATTAACTTAAGCTTAGCCTAAATTATCAATTCGTTAATTAGTGGCTGCTCGACCTATGTATTGTTTTTTAACTCTTTCTGTAATCTGACAAAACAACTCATAAGCAATGGTGCCACAATGCTCAGCCACAATATCGGCACTTAAACCTGTGCCCCACAGTGTCACTGTATCTCCCAATGCCACACCACCATTTGTTACGTCGACGGTGATCATGTCCATAGACACGCGGCCAGCAATGGGGAACTGCTTACCCTTTATAAGTACTGGTGTACCATTTTTTGCTGAGCGAGGGTAACCATCGCCGTACCCAATGGCTACCACCGCGATAACAGTAGGCTTGTCTACCTTATAAGCCTGCCCATAACCCACGGTTTCTCCCGCGTCTAATTGGTGTAATGCAATGACCTCACTCTGTAATGTCATAACAGGCTGCAAGCCAATTGTTGGTCCCTGCTGATGTTTCACTGGGTGACTGCCGTAAAGCATAATTCCAGGTCTTATTAACTCTCCATGAGCATCAGCCATGGTAAGTATGGCAGCACTATTACTCATGCTCCAATTCAGGTTCATGGGTTTAAGTGCGGTTAAAACATCTAATTGCTGCTGATTAAATGGATTTTCGGGGTCGTCGGCACAGGCAAAGTGACTCATTAACTGAATATCGCCCACCATCGGTAAGGTTCTTAACTCGCTTACTATGGCTGGCACCTGCTGTGGCCTAAAGCCTAGGCGGTGCATGCCTGAATCTACCTTAACCCAAACTTTTAGTGCACCTTTTGTCAGCGCTCTTATCCAGTCTATTTGAGTATTATTATGCAGAGCGAGTTCTAAATTATAATCTACCGCCAATTGACACTCTGCTGCATCCATTGGACCTTCGAGCACTAAAATAGGCAGTAAAATCCCGCCCTTCCTTATAGTCATAGCCTCGTCTACACATGCCACTGCAAAGCCGTCAGCTTCGCTGGCCAGCGCATTAACCACAGGCATCACACCATGCCCATAAGCATTGGCTTTAACCACTGCGTAGGCACGACTATTAGGCGCCTGCTTTTGGGCCAATTGATAATTTTCCCTAAGAGCATGAAGATTTATTATTGCTTGTGTGGCTCTTGCCATACTGCCTGCCAAGTAAAAGTACGTTATAATCGTTGTAAGAAATTGGGGCTCAGTAACAATCCTTGAATAACTGATAGGATTAGTGACTTGATTTGTTAAAACCCAATCGATACATCTATGTTGGCGTCGCTATTTTTAATTTTGCGTCACCTTTAATTTACATAGATTAGCATTTAGCAGTGGTTTAATACCTGTTATCACATTTTTGAGTCAATGGCCTGCATGTTGGCATTGTACCTTTATAGATTAGATAAATACCATTATGGGTCATAGTTTAATTCCAGAGCGAATGCTGGTTGTTTCACCCAGCTTAGCTGGCACCATTGGTCTTGAAGAAGCTATTATGCTTCAAGCGCTGAATGACGGTGGCCAAGACCATGACGAACACTGGAAGTCCATGCAAAAAGTCAGCGTGCGTAACTGGCTGCCATTTTGGAATGACCAGGACATTAAGCGCATACTAAAAAGTTTAAACGACAAGGGCATTGTGCATTTTAATAGCCCGCCGTTTGGGCAAAGTGAGCAGCTATTTTTTAGCTTTAAAGCTAGCGCCCCGTCGACGGCAAAACACAGCACAATTGAAAAAGCTTACCAAGCTAGTCAGCAACAACATAAAAATACTATTTCGGGACAGTGGCGTCCTGATACTGAAACACTGCGTTACGTAGAAGAAACCTTAGGTATATCTAAGCGCTATGCCAGCCAACAAGTGCAAGACTTTGTATTTCATCACCAAGGGCAAGGCACTTTAGCCAGCAACTGGGCTACCATGTTTATTCGCTGGGTAAACAAACGCAATAAAGAAGACCAAAGCCACCCCGCTGTTTTTAAAGGTGACGCGCAACGTAAACTTGCTATGAATGTAGATTGGCAGCCAGAAGCCACCACTGTTGAAATACTGAATAAAGCGGGTGTAGATAATACTTTTATTCAAGATTGTATCAGCGAATTTATTTTATACTGGAAAGAAAAAGGCGATGCGCATGATACTTGGAATACTAAGTTTATTGCTTGGGTAAGACGCCAATGGGCACGCTTTAGTGCCAGTGTTGCACACCCAACCGACCCTGTGCCTATGCAGTCAAACTGGCAGCCCGACAGCGATGTATTCGACATACTTGCAATGGCCAGTATTGATAAGGCATTTGCTCAAAGCCTTGTTAAAGAATTTGTTTTATACTGGCGAGATACAAATCAACTGCATACTTCTTGGAATAGTAAGTTTTTGCAACACAGCAAACAAATGTGGAGTAAACGCTTAAAAGGACAGGGTGGTAACCAAGCGCAGCGAGATTACGCGACCAATACTAGTATCGCAGATCAGCTTAATGACACTAGCTGGGCCAAATAAGTTTGTGATACAAATAAAAATAAAATATATCGGAGCAGCACTTAAATGGATAAAGCTACAAGTCAGCCAGTGCTAAATAAAGTTACCCAGCAAATAAAAGCATTGCAGTCGGGTAATGTATCTAAAGCTGGAGAAAATGAGCTTGCGCTAAACCCTGATACTATTGAGGCCATTAATGGTGTGTTTTTATTGATGGCCGCCAATTATGGCAATCAATACAATGCCGCCTACCCCACTACAGACCGCTCAAATATTGCTAAAAGACTATGGGCAAAACATCTAAACCACTACCCAAAAAATGTGATCATGGCTGTGGCCGATCAGATTGTTGGGGGCGAAACATTTTTGCCAGCCCTTGCAAAGTTTAAAGAGTACTGTGATAAAGCTTATAGCTTATTTGGTTTACCTGAAGCCCGTTCAGCCTATATTGAAGCCTGTCGTGCGCCCCAACCTAAAAGCGGCTTTGCTTGGAGCCATCCAGCTATTTATTACGCAGGTAAAGCTACCGATTGGTTTTTCTTAAGCTCTGAAAGCGAACGTATTGTTTTTCCAGTGTTTAAACGTAACTATGAAATGTTGTGCGAAAGGGTAATTAAAGGGGAAGAGTTAACTGCGCCTATGGTTAAGGCGCTACCTAAAGAAGTACACATTCCATTAAGTAAAAAAGAAAATCAAAAGCACTTGGCTGAATTGAAAAAAAGCTTAGGCTTTAGCGACTAGCGCATACTAGCTTATACGTTGACGTACGGCTTCAAACAGACAAACACCCGCTGCCACCGACACATTCAACGAGCTAACATCGCCCGCCATAGGAACATGGATTAGGTGGTCGCAGCTTTCGCGAGTTAAACGGCGTAAGCCCTTACCTTCAGCACCCATAGCAATAGCGATTGGGCCTTTTAAATCGGTTTTATAAACCGACTCGCTGGCTTCACCCGCTGTACCGTAAAGCCAAATACCACGATCTTGAAATTCTTTCATGGTACGCGCCAGATTAGTTACCTGATAAAACGGCACTGTTTCTGCGGCACCACATGCCACTTTACTGACTGTAGCGTTAATTCCCACGGCTTTGTCTTTAGGCGCAATAACCGCATGCACACCAGCTGCGTCGGCTGTTCGCAAACACGCACCTAAGTTATGCGGATCAGTTATGCTGTCTAAAATTAATAAAAAAGCAGGCTCGCTAAGTTTGTCTAACTGGGCGTAAAGCTCATGTTCGGTTTTAACTTGAACAGGCTTAGCTTTTAGCGCAACACCTTGATGATTGCCTTCGGCATTTTCATCAAGAAAGTGTTTTTTAACTACCTGAATTTTTATGCCTTGCTCTTTTGCTAACGAAAACAACGTTTGCAAACGCTCGTCATCACGGCCTTGCTGAACAAACATTTCTTTAACGCGTTCTGGACTGCGCTTTAAAACATTAGTAACGGCATGAATACCGAATACCATTTCGTCGCTCATGTTAACTTCCGCTACCGGTTAAAAGCTTTTTAGCGCGTTTTAATTTCTTTTGAAACCAATTACCGCTATCACTATTGGCACCAGTATTATTGCCATTACTATCTCGGCTTACACTCTGTTGAGTGTCAGCCGTTATTTCTTTTTTCCAGTTTTCTTTTTAACCGCCTTTTTACGGTTGTTTAGCTTTTGACGAGTACTAGGTTTTTTCTTTTTCTTAGCTGGGTTGTCGCTATTGTTAGGGCCGTTACTGGCTCCATCACGACCATCGCTACTTTTCGCACCGTCCATTATTTTCTTTTTAGTGGCACGACTGCGCTCCACATTATCAGAGCCGCTAGATGCAGAACGCTTTCTTGGAGGGCGATCACCTCTAGGCTTCTTTTTAGCGCCTGATCTTGCAGGTTTACCTGAATGATCGGCATCAGATAAACCATTTTCAGCTAATTGGAAATCAATTTTTTTATCATCAAGATCTACACGGCTAACGATAACTTCAACTGCATCACCCATTTTAAAGGAGCGACCTGTGCGTTCGCCCTTTAAGCGCATATGCACAGGATCAAACTGATAGAAGTCAGCCGTTAGATTAGTAACGTGAATTAAGCCTTCTATGTATAGATCTTTTAACGATACAAATATTCCGAAGTTAGTCACTGTACTGACTACACCACTGAATGTATCACCAACATGAGAGCGCATGTACTCACACTTCAAAAAGTCCATTACGTCTCGAGTTGCATCGTCGGCACGGCGTTCAGTTAACGAGCTTTGCTCGCCCAGCTGTAATAACGCTGCCATGTCGTAAGGATAAATATCTTCTTTTTTCATCGGCTGAGTGCCTTCGACCCGAAGCACTGTATTTAATACCGCTGCGTCATTGCGTTCACTGCGAATAATTGAGCGAATAGCACGATGCACTAATAAATCTGGGTAACGACGAATTGGCGAAGTAAAGTGAGTATAAGCGGTATACGCTAAACCAAAATGGCCTTCGTTATCTGGCTGATACACGGCCTGACTCATAGAACGTAACAGCATAGTTTGAATAAGCGCTACATCTGGACGGTCTTGAATTTCAAGCATAACCGCTAAGTAATCTTTAGGGCTTGGCTTGTTGCCACCGTTTAATACGATGCCTATTTCATTTAAATACTTTTTAAGGTTCTCAAGTTTTTGATCACTTGGCCCTTGGTGTACTCGATACAAAGCAGGGATATTATGCATTTGAAAGAACTTAGCCGTGGCAACATTGGCACACAACATACATTCTTCAATAACCTTATGGGCATCGTTACGATGAACCGGCACAATGTCTTCAATTTTACGTTCAGCGTTAAAGATAATACGTGTTTCAACCGATTCAAATTCTATCGCGCCACGCAAACTTCTAGCCTTACGTAGTATTTGATACAAACCATGCAAGTCATCAAGTTGAGGCACAATATCTTTATATTCTTCACGCAGTTGATCACGCTCTTCTTTTGTATCTTGGTTGTTAGTATCTAATATTTTACCTACTAGATTGTAGGTTAAGCGTGCGTGACTGTGCATCACACCTTCGTAATAGTTAAAGCCGGTAAGTTCACCATTGGCATCAATCTCCATCTCAGAGACCATGCACAAACGATCAACATGAGGCATCAGTGAGCACAAACCATTACTTAACTTTTCTGGCAGCATAGGAACAACGTGCTCAGGGAAATACACACTGTTGCCGCGATTTTGTGCTTCAACATCTAATGGCGAGTTAACCGCTACATAATGGCTAACATCGGCGATGGCTACATATAAGGTGTAGCCTTTAGTTTCTGGATTAAACGAGGCATATACCGCGTCATCAAAATCTCGTGCATCTTCACCGTCAATGGTCACTAGTGGAAACTGGCGTAAGTCCACACGATGTTCTTTGTCGGCTTCTTGTACTTCGGCAGGAATATTTTTAGCTTGCTCTAAAACATCTTCGCCAAAAACAAATGGAATTTCATGACTGCGTAACGCAATGTCAATTTCCATTCCAGGGGCTAAGTGCTCACCCAGTACTTCTATAATTTTGCCCATGGCCAGCTGACGAGCACCCGGCTGAGTAATAACTTCGACAACGACAAATTCGCCGTTTTGGGCTTTGCCCATATTGGCGCCTTGCACCATAATTTCTTGGGTAATACGGCGGCTATCAGGCACCACATATCCACTCTCACCTTGAGTATAAAAGCGACCCACCAGCTGATGAGTATTATGCTGAATCACTTCAACAATCACGGCTTCTTGTTTGCCTCGATTATCAACACCACTTTCGCGTATTGCCACAATATCGCCATCAAACACTTTACGCATTTGTTTGGGATTTAGATGGTAGTCGGTGCCGCCGCTTTCAGGGATTAAAAATCCGTAGCCATCTTTATGACCTTGAATGCGTCCACGAATTAGCTCTATACGGCTCATTGGTAAATATTGCTTGCGACGGTTTTCTATTAATTGTCCATCACGGCACATGGCAATTAAGCGACGGCGTAATGCTTCGATTTGTTCTTCGGTGCTTAGATTTAATTCGTCCACTAGATCTAGATGCGTTAAGGGCTGATCACAACCTTCTAACTGTTCTAAGATTAGCTCGCGGCTAGCAATAGGATTTTCGTAATTACCCGCTTCGCGTTTAGCAAAAGGGTCTGAAAGAGTTTTTTTTGATTTGTTTTTTGTCATAGTCGGGATTATACACAGTGAGAAAAAAAAACTCGTTATTTTTAGCCTAAATACTGGGATTTTTAAGGTTTAAAGGAGTGAAAAAGGATCATTGCAGGTGATTTTACTGATTATAAGCTTGATATTTGGGATGAAAGGGCTGTTTTCGTCAGATGTGTACTAGATAATATCAAAAGTGAAATTTAGGCTAGCATGCTAAGAAATTTATTCAGTTGCCTGCTACCTTCAGGCCAGGCGGCAAGCTGAGGGCTATCGATATGCCTAGAATTGCCAATACTTACTAGCTCGCAGCCCCATGTACTAGCAAAGTGGCTGGCTCTCTCAAACTTACAATATGGGTCGTCTGTGCTGGCTATCATCACACTTGGAAAAGGTAGCTGCTGCAAAGGTGGAGATTGAAAACCAGATACGCTACTAGGGAGATCGATACTCTCTATGTCGGGTAAAGCCACCAAAAAAACACCTACTATATTGCCAGTGTATTGCTTACTCCATTCCACAACGGTATTACAGCCCAAGCTATGGGCAATTAATACAATGGGACCCTTTATAGATTTAATGGTGTGATTAAGATTTTCAACCCAATCAACGCAGCAAGGGTTAAACCAATCGCTTTGCTCAACCCAATAACTGCGAGTGAATTGTTGATGCCATTTTTTTAGCCAATGACCATCTTTTGAACCGCCGTAACCAGGAACAAATACAATATTAAACATCTTATTTGTCCTAAGTTAGCTTGAATTTTGAGGGTGCTAATTATCTAGCTTTTTACGCAACTGATGCCCCTGACGTTGAACCACATGTTGAATTAATAGCTCTTGGTAGTTTTTCTTAATGTTATCAAAATCTAAACGTACTATGAAACACTGCTCAGGTGAAGCATTGGGATCCTGGTTTTTGGTAACGCCTGCCACATGCGCTTCGGTTCTAATGAGTTCGTGGTTTGGCTGCAAATATAAGTTAACCATTAACTGCTGATTAATGGGTAAGTTTTCATGCCATGAAAATGCAACACCACAGGCGCTTAAATTAGCACCTATTAATACGGGTGCCGAGCCGTCTTTTTCTTCTGTCGAACGCAGCAGATTGACTTTTTGATTGATTAAATCTAGCACGTGAGCCACTTTTGAGTTGTGACTACGCAGGTCTGCCATCGCATGACGAATTTGAACCTCTAAGCTCATATGGAACTCTTGATTCAAGTCTTCCGCATCAACTTGCTTTTCATCTTCTAGCAATGCAAAACTTAAAGCGACTTCGTCGTCTATGCGGAAATATCTGCGGCGCTCTTCATCTTCTGACATATTATTATATTTACCTAAAAATCATTCACAGTATTAAAAAACTTCGTCAGGGTCTAACTCAAAATCCTCTGGCTGAGCATTTAACTGATCATTAAATGGCGATTCACCATTTTCTAAATCAATTTCTGGCTCTTCATCATTATCAATCTTGCCAGCACTCTTCACTATGATAATTTCTACACGACGATTTTTAGCACGGTTTTCAGCGGTTCTATTATCAATTAAGGGCCGTACACTGCCATGACCCACCACCATGAAACGACTTTCATCCATCTCTGGTGCAATAAATAATTGCTCGGCTACAGCCGCCGCTCGAGCTGCGCTTAAATCCCAGTTCGTATTATAACGGCCGCCACTTCCTAGTGGCGTATTATCAGTATGCCCCTCTACGCTTATTCGGCCTGGAACTTCTACTAACACTTCTCGAATTTTATCTAACACAGGTAAAAACTCATCGGTTACGTAAGCGCTGCCGCCTTTGAAAGATCCGTTCTCTCGAATTCGAATGACCACTTTACTGCCCTGAGTTTCTAGCTCTACTTGACCCTTGCTAATTTCTTGCTCAAGTTCGCTGGCTATTTCTAACGCGGTATCTTCTGCCTCTTCTGCGGCTTTTGCTTCCGCTTCGGCGGTAGACGTTTTAGGCACCACAATATCGCGGGTTTGCTTTCCACTTTCACCCTGAGCTTCTTCTTGGGCGGTTACCGCGTCTTGGCAAAGTACTTCTAACGAACTTTTGGTAACATCTGAGGTTTTCTGCCTAATCTCATTAATGGGAGTAGGTTCGGGAATAGAAGGGCTAAAATGCTTAGCAATAACACTGGTGCCTTTTGGTGGATCATCGGCATTAATAACCGTTTGTACCCCAAACGCCATGCGTAATTCACCAGCAAGACGCTTAAATTTTAACGCGTCCATTTCGGCAAATGATAATAGCAATACAAAAAAGCACATTAGCAGCGACATCAAGTCGCCAAATGTGGCTAGCCATGCAGGCAGTCCGGTTGGACAGTCCGGACATTCGTGTTCGTCATCTTCATCTGCCATGGCAGTGCTCCCTATGACTCATCTTGAACATCAGGCTACTCGCCTTCGTCACCACGTTTAGATTCTGGTAAATAGGTTCGTAAAATAGACTCTATTACCCGTGGATTTTGACCCGCTTGTATGGCTAATAGAGCATCCAGCACCATTGCCTGCAAACGTCCTTCTTCATCCATTCTTAAAACGCATTTGTCGCCAATTGGAATCATCAGCATGTTAGCCATCATGGCACCGTATAAAGTTGTCAGTAATGCTACCGCCATAGCCGGACCAATTGATTTTGGATCGTCCATGTTAGCCAGCATGGCCACCAACCCAATAAGTGTTCCGATCATGCCCATAGCTGGGCCCGTGTCGCCCATTTGAAAGAATATAGTGGTACCAATTTTATGCCTGTCGGCTGCTAACCTCATGTCTTTTCCTAGCATAGACTTCACTACATCGGGGTCGTGACCATCCACCAGCAACTGAATACCTTTGGCCAAAAAGTCATAACTAACTTCTTTGCCTTCTAGTGCAAGCAAGCCATTTTTGCGCGCGTCGCCAGCTAATTCAACAATTTCGTCAATCATGGCATCTGGCTTAGGCAGCTTAAAGCTAAATGCTTTTGCCGCAATTTTTCCAGCCCCTAAAAATTGGCTCAGCTCATACTTCATTAATACGGCAAAAATAGAACCACCCACTACGATTAATAACGAAGGAACGTTAAGAAACATGGCAGGGTCGCCACCTAAAACCATCGCAAAAATTACGATGATCCAACAACCTATTAACCCGACAATCGTCGCTAAATCCACTGTACTACTCCGAATTCCCTATCAAATTGGTCGCTTAACGCCTATCCAATTTAGTCAAACCTGTGTGCTATTCGCATATATATTTTTAGTCTAGTCAGAGAATTTCAGTTTGCACGCTGATATGCGTTACAATTGCCCATATTAAATATAAACAACGTATCAGCATTAGGATTAAACATGGCCGAGCAACCCACTCCTGTAGATTTCGAGCAATCGTTAGCCCAATTAGAAAACTTAGTTGAGAAGCTAGAAAATAGTGAATTCACTCTTGAGCAATCGCTGCAAGCATTCGAACAAGGCGTCACTCTTACCCGTCAATGCCAAAAAGCATTGAGCGAAGCCGAGCAAAAGGTTCAGCTATTAATTGAGCAAAATGGCCAAAGCCAAGCGCAAAATTTTGCCGGTAGCGAGCCGCTAGAGGACGATCAGTAACAATGCTGTTTTTAACTTTTAGCCAATGGTGTATTGAACGTTTTGATAATGCATTAAGGTCAAATGGGGTACAAAACTCCAGCAATAAAGCACATGCCCAACGCCTACAAAGTGCCATGGACTACAGCCTGTTAAATGGTGGCAAGCGTGTAAGACCAATGCTGGTCTATGCCGCAGCCAAAGCTTGCAATGGTAATTTAGATCATGCCGATTACGCCGCTTGTGCGGTTGAAATGGTGCATGCATATTCGCTGATCCATGATGATTTGCCGGCTATGGATGATGACAATTTACGCCGTGGCAAACCCACGTGTCATATTCAATTTGATGAAGCAACGGCTATCTTAGCGGGCGATGCATTGCAGACTCAGGCGTTTACGATTCTTAGCCAGCCGATAGTAGGCTTGAACGCTCAGCAGCAACTGACCATGATCAATATACTGGCTAAAAATAGCGGCTTACACGGTATGGCCGGAGGCCAAAGCTTAGACTTGTGTGCGGTAGATCAAGATGTGGACTTGGCTTATTTAGAAAACATGCATAACCATAAAACCGGTGCATTGATTATTGCCAGTGTATTAATGGGTGCACAGTGCAACCCCAATACTCAGGCAAGTGAGATTAAAGCGCTTACAGAGTATGCAAAAGCTATTGGCTTAGCGTTTCAGGTACAAGACGATATTTTAGATGTGACCAGCGATACCAACACGTTAGGTAAAGCACAGGGGGCCGATGCAGCATTAAATAAACCCACCTACACCACTTTAATGGGCATAGAAGGCGCTAAGAAAAAGGCTAAAGATCTGCATCAACAAGCGCTAAAATCGCTGGATGGTTTAACTGGGAATAAACAACACTTAAAGGATATTGCAGACTATATAATAAGTCGTAGTTATTGAGCACTGCTTAGAAGAAGCTCAATTTGCCTAAAAATCAGTTAATTAATCCACTGTAAATGGGTTTAGAGTTACTTTTTAGCCTTATGCTAGGTAGAATGGCACGACTCTACAGATACACTTTTTTGTTCACCTTACTGGGTTACAGATGTTCCAGGAAATTCCACAAACTCGCCCTAATACGCCGTTATTGGACAGCATTGATGATCCAAGCCAACTGCGTGAGCTTACTAGCGGCCAATTACCCGAACTGTCCAAGCAATTACGTGAGTACTTATTATATAGCGTAGGAAAAAGTGGTGGTCATTTTGGCGCAGGTCTAGGTGTAGTAGAATTAACCGTAGCCTTGCATTATGTCTACGATACACCAAAAGATCTTCTGTTATGGGATGTGGGTCATCAGGCATACCCGCATAAAATCTTAACTGGCCGACGCGAACAATTACCAACTATTCGCTCTAAAGATGGCTTAAGCCCATTCCCTAAACGTAAAGAAAGCGAGTTTGACACCTTTGGTGTTGGACACTCTTCTACTTCTATCAGCGCAGCGTTAGGTATGGCGATTGCGGCTGAAAAACAACACAGCGGTAAAAAGGTAGTGGCTATTATTGGCGATGGCGCCATGACCGCTGGGCAAGCATTTGAAGCGTTAAATCATGCAGGCCATGCCGAAACCGATATGCTTGTTATTTTAAATGATAACGATATGGCCATTAGCGAAAACGTAGGCGGACTGAATAAATACTTTTCTAAAATACTGAGCTCTAAAACTTATGCTTCGATGCGCGAAGGTTCAAGAAAAGTGCTAAGCACTATTCCTCATGCGTGGGAGTTTGCCAGTAAGACAGAAGAGCATTTAAAAGGGTTTTTTACCCCTGGAATGTTATTTGAAGAGCTTGGCTTTAATTACATTGGGCCAGTTGATGGCCATGACGTTGAATCGCTGGCTCGCACGTTAAAAAATATCCGCGATCTTAAAGGGCCACAATTTCTACATGTAGTGACCAAAAAAGGTAAGGGCTTTGCCCCTGCAGAAAAAGAGCAAATTAAATACCACGCATTAAGCCCAATAAAAGACCCTGCCGCTGAAAAAATAGAGTTAGTGGCTGAGCCTAAAAAATTAAAAACATTTAGCAATATTTTTGGTCAATGGGTTTGCGATAAAGCCACGTTAGATTCAAAGCTACTGGCTATTACTCCCGCCATGCGCGAGGGCAGCGATTTAATAAAGTTTTCAGAAAAGTTTCCAGATCGTTATTTTGACGTGGCCATTGCCGAGCAACACGCCGTAACGCTAGCAGCGGGTATGGCATGCGAAGGAGCAAAGCCCGTTGTGGCTATTTACAGTACCTTTTTACAGCGTGCCTATGATCAACTAGTCCACGATGTAGCTGTACAAAACTTAGATGTAACGTTTGCAATTGACCGCGCAGGTGTTGTGGGAGCAGACGGCCCTACACATGCTGGCGCTTATGATATTAGCTTTATGCGCTGCGTGCCTAACATGGTGATAGCAGTGCCTAGCGATGAAAACGAATGTCGCTTATTGTTAAATACGGCTTACGAATTTAATGGCCCAGCCGCTGTGCGTTATCCAAGAGGGTCAGCTAATGGCACCCCAGTTACCTGCCTCAATGATACTGCTGAAATTGGTAAAGGCCGAATTATTCAGCAAGGGAAAGACATTGCTATTTTGTGTTTTGGCCCGCTCTTACATTCCGCCAAAGAAGCCCTAGATCAACTAAGTGCTGAGTCTAAGCTAAACTTAACCTTAGTTGATATGCGTTTTGTTAAACCTATAGATCAAGACCTAATTAGACACTTAGAAAAATCTCATCAACGTATTATTACCATTGAAGACAATGCCATTATGGGTGGCGCGGGCTCGGCTGTACTAGAGTTTATTGCGACTGAGTCACTTAACCTTCAAACCACTATTATGGGTATTCCTGATAGCTTTATTGAGCATGCTTCACAGTCGCAGCAATGGGCTGAAATGGGTATTGATACTGCAGGAATTAAACAAAAAATCCTCTCTTTAACATAATAATTTTTAGCTTAGCGGGTCAAATTTACTCACTGAACCGCCTCTTAGACCAAGCCATGCATTATTTATCGGTTAAAGTAAGCACGCCATTATCTTCGTTTAGACCAAATTGATTTAGAAAGCTCATGCCCAGTAAAGGAATATCTGGAAAGCTGCCTTCAATGACACTTAAGGGCACGTTGTACTTTTTGATGCTGCCAATTTGAATGTGATTGGCGCGTAAAGAATAACTAGTCACAATGCCACTGGCTGTTGAGCTTTTCCCCTTTTCGCCTTTTGCATAGTTAATGCCCAAATACTTGGCCACATCAGAACTAATGGCCACTTTTGTGGCACCTGTATCCACTAATGTATTAACTGTTCGGCCATTAATTTTTACCTGAGTAAAGTAATGCCCATTTTCAGCTCGATACAACCGCACCGACTCAGTTTTAGGCGGGGTGTAACTGCTGGCAATACTCGAACCTAATTGTAACAATAACACTTTACCATTATATTCGATTTGAGCTTGGTTACTGTTCGAATCAACTAACTTAACCCCTTGTTTAGTTTCGCCTTTGCGAATTACAACGCGCTCACCATCTACTTCTAGAATGGCCATATTCTGCATTAATCCAACCGCTTGAACACCGGCAAATACATTCATATTGGCTGTGAATAATAACGCAGCAAGCATAACCAATTTCAATAATCTCACGTATACTACCTCTAATATTGTTGTCGCATGGGTCTACAAATGATTTGGATCGTTGTTTTTGTTGTGGTTATTGCATGTATTTTTTTACCCCAACTATGGACTAAAAGAATACTAAAAAAATACAGCTCAGCTAGACCAGATTTACCTGGTACTGGCGGCGAACTGGCCATGCACCTAATAAAACAATTTGACCTAGATGTTAAATTAGAAACCACTGAACAAGGGGATCATTATGACCCTATATCTAAAACTGTTAGGCTTTCTTCAGATAATTTTAATACTAAATCATTAACTGCAGTGGCCACAGCCGCCCATGAAGTTGGTCACGCCATTCAGCACCAAGACCGTATGACGTTGCTTTTGCTTAGAGCCCCGTTAGCTAAGGGGGCTTTTTATATTGAAAAAATGGCCCAGCTTGCCGTAATTTCCACCCCCATACTACTAGGGCTTTTACCTGGCGCCGCCAGAATATCCATTGCAGTGGCTGTTATTGGCATGCTGGCCAGTACGCTGGTTCACTTTGTCACACTGCCGGTAGAATTTAATGCCAGCTTTTCTAAAGCCCTGCCTATTTTAAAAAATGGCGAATACCTTGCTGAAAAAGATTACCAAGCGTCGCGAAAAATATTACTGGCTTGCGCGTTAACCTATGTTTCAGCTGCGCTCGCTAGTCTGCTAAATATTTGGCGCTGGTTGAGTTTCTTTAAGCGTTAAAGCCACGCCCACATAACAATATGAAGGCACAACAAGGACATAATACCCGCCAGCACATCATCAATCATTATGCCAAAGCCACCGTGTACATGCTCATCTAACCACTTAATAGGCCAAGGTTTTAAGATATCAAAAAAGCGAAACAAGATAAAACCAATGACTAGCCAAATTAATTCTTTGGGCACCATTAACATGGTTATCCACATGCCTACCCACTCATCAATGACAATGCCGCCGTGATCATGCACGCCCAAGTCTTGTGAGGTTTTTTCAGCTACTAATACACCAATCACAAATGTAATTAAGATAACCAACGATAGCCATAGTGTAGAAAGGTCAGCCAACAGCCACCAATAAATAGGCAGTGCTGCAATAGTCCCTACTGTACCAGGAGCTTTCGGGCTAAGACCACTGCCCAAGCCAAATGCCAACATATGAATTGGGTTGCTTAACGACGGCTTTTTATTTGAACCAGATGATGTCATTTTTAGCCCTGAATATAGGTAAATATGGATAGCTGTGAATTGGGTTTAGCCAACATTATACCCAGTCCCATATAAATGTCGTCATTAAGTGCCGCCAGGGTCATATGAGTTGGTGTACAATCCAGCCATGAAAAAATTACTCGTTATTGGCTACGTATGGCCCGAACCTAACTCAAGTGCCGCTGGCAGTCGTATGCTTCAGTTGATACAAAGCTTTCAGGCCGACGGTTACACCGTAACTTATGCTAGTC
>JAWUVO010000072.1:0-39197 GCA_034112325.1 Bermanella sp.
CAGCAAATAGCATTGCCGGATTTCACGGGTGATAAAAACGCAGTGGCTTCACTGGCCACCATGGTCACGCGACCCTTGGAAATCATTCGCGCAGTATCTTCTGCAGCGGCATCCATTTTTCCTAATACCCAACCGCCGCTGATATCACCATTGGCATTGCAATCAGCTTGAGTGGGAATAATGCGCAGGGTTAACCTGCCATTGGGCAACGGGGTGTCTTCGGTATAATCGGTCATTTGATATCTTATTATGTTTATTAATGAGAGCCGTTTTACGCCCATTGGTTTTGCAATACAAGCGAACACATTGTTGCTGCTCACAAACCCATGATTCATTTTAAAATCATGGGAAAAACTGTGACCCATGCAGCGTAAAGGGCGCTTGGAGAATTAGTTATATAGTTGATCAGGTAGCCATGTAGCCAGTTCTGGTATGCAGGCTAGCAATATCAGCACCAGTAATTGGATGAGAATAAAGGGCATAACCCCTTTGTAGATATCAATACTCTTAACCGTATCCCCAGCCACACCTCTTAAGTAAAACAAGGCAAATCCAAACGGCGGTGTTAAGAAACTGGTCTGTAAGTTAATAGCAATCATGATCCCTAGCCAAACAGGATCCAAGCCCATGGTTAATAAGACAGGGGCTACAATGGGCACTACCACAAACGTAATTTCGATGAAGTCTAAAATAAAGCCTAAGAAGAAAATGACCAGCATAACGACGATGGTCGCACCGATGACACCACCAGGCATATCTTGGAAAAACCCTTCTACCAGTTCGTCGCCACCATAGCCACGGAACACCAGTGAAAATACCGCTGCCCCAAAGAAGATCATAAATACCATAGAGCTCACATTTAAGGTGCCATCCATGGTTTCTTTTAATTGTTTGATGCTTAAACTTTTGTTTAAAAATGCCAGCAAGGTCGCGCCAATAGCGCCAACGCCAGCGGCTTCTGTAGGCGTGGCGATGCCGCTTAATATGCTGCCTAATACCGCAATAATTAATAATAATGGTGGGGCCATTTGTTTAATGGCTTGTATCCAACTGACTTTATCGTCGGCTTGCTCCATGGCAGGAGCCACCTCCGGTTTTAACCACGCTAGCACCAATACATAGGCTGCATATGCAATGACAAGAATAAATCCAGGGATTACAGCACCCATGAACAAGTCGGCAACCGATATGGTCTCAGGGCTAAAAATACCCATTTTCAGTTGGGCTTGTTGATAAGCGCTAGAAAGGACATCAGCTAATAGAATAAGCGCCATAGATGGTGGGATGATCTGCCCTAGAGTTCCTGTGGCGCAAATGGTGCCAGTGGCGAGTGCTGGGCTGTAATTGTTTTTCAGCATGGTAGGCAGAGTAATCACCCCCATGGTAACCACGGTTGCACCAATGATCCCCGTGCTGGCTGCTAGCAGCATGCCCACTAATATGACCGAGATGGCTAAGCCACCGCGCATAGAGCCAAATAAACCGCCCATAGTTTTAAGCAGGTTCTCAGCGATCTTGCTCTTTTCAAGCATGATGCCCATGAAAACGAACAGAGGCACTGCAATCAATAGCTGATTACTCATGATGCCAAATAGACGGTTGGGTAAGGCTTCTAAAAATGCCCCATCAAATTGACCGGTGATGGTGCCCATAAGGGCAAACATTAAGGCGACACCCGATAAAGTAAACGCCACTGGGTAACCCAGCATTAATACGACGCATACCACGATAAACATGACAAAAGGCATGAATTCCATTTATTTACCCTCCGTGCTGGAGGTTATCTGCTTTAAGGCTACGCCGTGACGGATTAGATTGGCGACGCCTTGCAGGCTTAACAATATTGGCAGCACTAATAGCAAGCTTTTTAAGATATATAAAAAGGGCAAGCCGTTGCCCTCGACACTGTGCTCACCCATGGAAACGCTGCTGCTGACATAAGGTAGGCATATGATAAAAATAAAGGCGCAGGTGGGTAGGAGTAAGAACAGTGTGCCAAATAGATTAACCAAGTGTTTTTTACGTTCGCTCATGTGTTGATAAAATACATCAACTCGTACGTGAGCATCTTGCTGCAAGGTATAAGCAGCACCCAGCATGAAAAGGCTGGCATGGAAGTACGTCATGGTCTCCTGCAGAGCAATAGGAGACCAGTTAAATAAATAGCGTAAAGCCACTACCAAGGTCGTATTAATGACCAGGATTAAACCTAGATAGCGTGAGACTAAACCAATACGGCGAATAAAGGCTTCTATATAGAGCGTTAATGAAGTCATAGCAGCAGCAATGTTAAAAAATAATTCATCATTATAACCATGTTTTAGCAGCGTGTAGCAGTTTAAAAGAAGGTGTATGTCAGTATTCATGCAGGTTTGGGGGTGTTTTGGATGTAAAGCGCCAATATCACTGGCTAGAGCGTCTATGACAGTCTGTAATATTACTGTCACATATGTGAAATATATTAGGTAGCGTACATAAAGCGAATAACTCCAAAAGGAGAGAGCAATGAAACTAACAAAACTACTTGCATCAGTAAGTTTAGTAGCAAGCGCGATCAGCATGCCAGCCTTAGCGGCTGTGGATGCAAACATTCCAGCTTACACCAAAGCAAGCGGTGTATCGGGTAACGTATCAAGCGTGGGTTCAGATACCCTAGCGAACATGATGACGTTATGGGCTGAAGAGTTTAAGCGTCAGTACCCTAATGTAAATATTCAAATTCAAGCAGCTGGCTCTTCTACTGCGCCTCCAGCGCTAACAGAAGGTACTTCTAACCTTGGGCCTATGAGCCGTAAGATGAAAGATAAAGAAATTGAGTCTTTCGAAAATAAATTCGGTTACAAGCCAACGGCTATTCCTGTTGCTATTGATGCCCTAGCGGTATTCGTAAACAAAGATAACCCAATCAAAGGCTTAGATATGAAAGAAGTGGATGCCATCTTCTCTCGTACTCGCAAATGTGGCGTGCCTAAATCGATTGATGTTTGGGGTGATGCAGGATTAACAGGCTCTTGGAGTGGTAAAAAAGTTGAGCTGTACGGTCGTAATTCAGTATCCGGTACTTACGGTTACTTCAAAAAAATAGCGTTATGTAAAGGTGACTTTAAAAACACGGTGAAAGAGCAACCAGGTTCTGCTTCTGTTGTGCAATCGGTATCTTCTTCACTAAACGGTGTCGGCTACTCAGGTATGGGTTACCAGACTTCAAGTGTACGTGCAGTGCCATTATCTAAAAAAGGTGGTGAGTATATTTCAGCAACACCTGAAAATGCCGTAAATGGTAGCTACCCACTTTCACGTTTCTTGTACGTTTACGTAAATAAAAAACCAAACCAAGCATTGGCACCTATCGAGCGTGAATTCATGAAAATGATTCTGTCTCAGCAAGGTCAAGGCATCGTAGCAAAAGATGGTTATATTCCATTGCCAGCAAAAGTGGTTAAGAAAACCCTTAAGAGCTTAGGTTTGTAATATAACTGATCGATGATCAAGCAGTAAAAACGCCCGGGGGATTTATCCCCCGTAAGCGTATTTGATAAATCCGTTATGTATATAACGCTCGGCTTAGGCGCTACAATGGCCCGCCGTTTTAGCTAACAAAGTGATAAAGCGAATTATGAGTACGCCTTCGACACCTGAAATCAATTTTGATACGCCCGCCTTGCGCCGTCATCGTAAAGGCCGTGCGATTAAAGACCAGCTTGCAAAAGTGGGTATCGCCGTTGGTGGCTTAAGCATTATTGGTGCTGTGCTATTAATTTTCTTTTATCTACTTTATGAAGTGGCACCTATGTTTGTGCCCGCCAGTGTGGAGCAACAGGGTCAATACGAGATTCCTGGAGAGCAGTCTACAAGGGTATCACCTACATTATTACTGGCCATGGAAGAGCAAGCCGAAGTGGCATTGCGTATTCAAGCAAATGGCGATTTCACATTCTTTGCCGTTAAAGACGGCGATGTAATCAAACATTATCGTTTGCCACTAAAAGGCGATATCAGTGCATACGATATCAATACACAAGCCTCTCGCGAGATGGCATTTGTGAATAAAGATGGCGAAGTATTTATCGCCAAACATAACTACCGCATTACTTATCCCAACGATATTCGCTTAATTACCCCTAAAGTGGACTTCCCTTACGGCGAAGCGCCTCTGCAGATATTTGATAAGCCGACAGCTGTTAGCAACATCACCTTACGGGATGGTGAGGACGCATTAGTGCTTGCGGCTATTGATAAAGACGGCCTACTACACGCCACACGCTTTAACAAAGAAGTAGACTTCTTAAGTGATGAAGTGGTGCTTGAGTCAGAAGCGATGATTTTGCCTAAGATTTCTGGGCATATTAATCAAGTAGAAATCGATCAAGGCATGAAGTGGATGTTTGTGCTGGCTGATCAGCGTTTACTGCATGTGATTAATTTAGAAAATGAAACATTAGAGCAAACCGTCACCTTGGATGAAGTGGGTGTTATCACCAGTTTAGATATGTTACTGGGTGAAAACTCCTTGTTAATTGGTACCAGTACCGGCGCAGTTAGTCAGTGGTTTATGGCCCGTAAAGATGGCAAGCAACGCTTACAAAAAGTGCGCGAATTTGAAATGCAGCACGGCGAAGTAAAAGCCATTACAACGGAACAACGTCGTAAAGGTTTCTTTGTTGCAGGTGTTGAGGGTCAGGTGGCGATTTTCCACAGTACCGCACACCGTACTCTATTTAATGAAAAATTAGTCGATAGTGAAATCGTTAATCTAACCATTAGCCCCCGTGCGAAAAATCTATTAATCGAAACGGCAGATGGCAAGATCACGCATTTTAAAGTGGATAATGAACACCCAGAAATCTCTTGGTCATCCATGTGGGACGAAGTCTGGTATGAAGGTTATGAGAAACCTACTTATACTTGGCAGAGCTCGTCATCGTCATCTGATTTCGAACCTAAATATTCCTTGGTGCCGTTGGTGTTCGGTACATTAAAAGGTGCGTTCTACGCCATGCTGCTCGCAGCACCACTTGCCATCGCGGGTGCGGTTTATACCGCTTACTTCATGGCACCGGCCTTACGTCGTAAAGTGAAACCTATCATCGAATTAATGGAAGCATTACCAACGGTTATTTTAGGGTTTCTTGCGGGTTTAGTGTTAGCACCGTTTATTGAAAATAATTTACTGGGCATATTTATCATGATGATAGTGGTGCCCATATCCATGCTGGTGTTTGGTTTCACTTGGGTAAACTTACCCGATAAAATTCGTCATGCGGTGCCGGATGGTTGGGATTCTATTTTATTGATTCCGATTATTATTTTAACGGTTTATGTCGCTATTCAATTTAGCCCTGCTTTAGAAAATTTATTCTTTGGCGGTTCCATGACGACTTGGCTAAGCGATGACTTAGGTGTGACGTTTAGTCAGCGTAACGCGTTAATTGTTGGCTTAGCTATGGGCTTTGCCGTGATACCAACTATTTTTTCCATCGCAGAAGATGCCATATTCAGTGTGCCAAAGTCTCTGACTTATGGCTCACTTGCTTTGGGTGCTACCCCTTGGCAGACCATGGTTAAAGTTGTATTGCCTACAGCAAGCCCTGGTATTTTCTCGGCCTTAATGATTGGCCTTGGGCGTGCAGTTGGTGAAACCATGATCGTGCTTATGGCCACAGGTAACACACCTATTACCGATATCAATATTTTCGAAGGCATGCGTACGTTAGCTGCAAATATTGCAGTGGAAATACCAGAGTCAGCCGTGGGCAGTACTCACTATCGAATATTGTTCTTAACCGGTTTTGTATTGTTCTTGTTTACCTTTGTATTCAACACCGCAGCTGAAACCATACGTCAGCGTTTACGCACTAAATACGGTCAGTTGTAGGAGATCGATTCATGAGAGTTTCAGTTAAAGAATGGATTAAATCTGGCTCGCCATTTATTTGGTTAAATGCCGGCGCCGTTGCCATCAGTATTATTATGGTGTTGGGTTTGATTGGCTTTATTGCGGCAAAAGGCTTAGTGCATTTTTGGCCCGGTAAAATCATGGAAGCTACCTATACGCTGCCAGGCAATCCGCCTGCCATTGTTATGGGGCAAGTTAGCGATAGCGAAATGGTGCCTCAATCACAATTGAAAGCGATTGGTTTGAATACGGATGATGGCGCTGCCGAAGCCAAGCGTATTTTAATTAAAGTAGGTAACCGTGATGTATATGGTGGCGATTTTCGTTGGGTGCTAGAACACCATTTAACCAAGGTTAATTACCCTGAAAACGCCATGGCCATTGAGCGTCGTGAGTGGGGCAATTTCTACGGCTTTCTAGATAAAGTATATGAAGGTGAAAAACTAGTCGCTGATGCCAAACAGGATCATGATAAAGCATGGCAGCACTTTCAGGTATTAATTGAGCGAGCGTTAACGATTCATGCAGAAATAATGACGATACAAAAACATGATATCGGCGCGATTAACTATGAAATTGAACGCTTACGTTTAAAGCAACGCTCGTATGAGTTAAATAAAGAATATGGCGAGCAACAAAAAACAGAATTAGAACAAGCTCGTAATAAATTAAACACTGAATATGAGGGTTACCAAAGCGAATTACGTGAGCTGTATGAGACATTAGAGCGTGATCATTTCACCGCCATTGAAATGGGTGGTCAAAGTATTCATATTAAAATGTCTGAAGTGGTTCGTGCGTTTGAACCCAATAGCATGAGCATATTTGCAAAAATCGGCCATTACTTCTCTAAGATAGGGGAGTTTCTAGGAGATGATCCGCGTGAAGCCAATACAGAGGGCGGTGTATTCCCTGCCATCTTTGGTACCGTATTAATGGTTATCTTGATGGCGATTATGGTGACGCCTTTAGGCGTAGTGGCTGCGGTTTATCTGCGCGAATACGCAAAGCAAGGTATGGTCACGAAAATAATACGTATTGCGGTAAATAACCTAGCGGGTGTGCCATCCATTGTTTACGGTGTGTTTGGTTTGGGTTTCTTTGTTTACTTCCTAGGTGGCTCTATTGATGAGTTGTTCTTCCCTGAAGCATTACCAGCACCTACTTTTGGTACTTCAGGTTTGTTGTGGGCATCTATCACATTAGCGCTACTGACTCTGCCGGTTGTCATTGTTGCAACCGAAGAAGGTTTGGCCCGAATCCCAAGAATGATTCGTGAAGGCTCGTTAGCGTTAGGAGCAACTAAATGGGAAACCTTAACCCGAGTCATCTTGCCAATGGCCAGCCCGGCAATGATGACAGGTGTGATATTGGCAGTTGCTCGCGCAGCGGGTGAAGTGGCCCCACTTATGTTAGTGGGCGTGGTAAAACTTGCACCCACTTTACCGTTAAATGGCAACTACCCATATTTACACCTCGATCAAAAATTCATGCACTTAGGATTTCATATTTATGATGTGGGTTTCCAAAGTCCTAACGTTGAAGCGGCTCGCCCGCTTGTCTATGCCACCGCATTATTATTAGTACTGGTCATAGCGATGCTGAATTTATCAGCCATTTATATTCGTAACCACTTACGTGAAAAATATAAGTCATTAGATATGTGACGTCCGACGTATAAAATACGAAACAGAATTTAAAATTATAGTGAATAAAATTATGACAGAAGCAACAGAGAAAAAAGGCCATAGTATAGATATGTCCGTCATGGGTCGTGAATCGAAACACTTAGATATTTCGAAAGAAATCCCAGCGCTAAAAGTAAATGACTTGCGTCTAAGTTATGGCGACAAAGAAGCGCTACACGGGATTGATATGGTCATCCCGAAAAAACGGGTTACCGCGTTTATCGGGCCATCAGGTTGCGGTAAGTCGACACTTCTGCGTTGTTTTAACCGCATGAATGACCTAGTAGATGGTTGTAAAATCACAGGTGAAATATTACTGGATGAACAAAACATTTATGAAAAGGGCGTTGATGTTGCTGAACTTCGTCGCCGTGTTGGTATGGTATTCCAAAAGCCGAACCCATTTCCAAAAACCATTTATGAAAACGTAGCTTATGGTTTGCGCATTCAAGGTATTAATAAAAAGCGTGAGATAGACGAAGCGGTTGAATGGGCATTAAAAAGCGCTGCGCTGTGGGGTGAAGTAAAAGATCGCTTACATGAAAGTGCATTAGGTATGTCAGGCGGTCAGCAACAACGTCTTGTTATTGCGCGTACCATTGCGGTAAAACCTGAAGTGTTATTGTTGGATGAGCCGGCATCTGCACTTGATCCAATCTCTACTTTGAAAATTGAAGAATTGATTCACGAATTAAAAAACAAATTCACCATCGCCATCGTTACTCACAACATGCAACAAGCGGCTCGCGTGAGTGACTACACTGCATTTATGTATATGGGCGACATGGTTGAATTTGGCGATACGGATCAGTTATTTACCAATCCGCAAAAGAAACAAACAGAAGATTACATCACTGGCCGTTATGGCTAGGTTAATACAGGCAGTGAGGTTATTAAAAGCTGTTGCGTAAGCGTCATTAATACTGATACGCGCGTCATACGTAATCATTTTCACCACGCACAGCGGCGGTCATTAAAACTTATAGCGGCTTTCAAAGAGGCAACAACGCTATAACTGGAAAGATTTAAGCTAGACATAGCTAAGGGGAAAAACATGGATTTAACAAACGATGCCCATACTGACCATATCAGTCAGCAATTTAACGATGAATTAGAGCGCATCAAAAGCCTCGTATTAGAAATGGGCGGCCTAGTTGAACAGCAAGTAGGTGATGCTATTAAGTCTTTAATTGATGCTGATAGCGACCTTGCGGTTAATGTACGTGCTACGGATAAACGTATTAACCAAATGGAAATTGATATCGATGAAGAGTGCACACGGGTTATCGCGCGTCGCCAACCCGCGGCCAGTGATTTACGCCTAGTAATGGCCGCGAGTAAAGCCGTGAACGACCTAGAGCGTATTGGCGACGAAAGTGCCAAGATCGCTCGTCAAGCCATGAAACTATGCGAAGAAGGTGAATCCCCTCGTGGTTACGTTGAAATCCGCCACATAGGCGACCGTGTTCGTCGCATGACTCAAAACTCTTTAACCGCGTTTGCACGCCTTGACGTAGAAATGGCCTTTGCTGTTGCTCAAGAAGATAAAGACGTGGATCGTGAATATGAAAGCGCCATGCGTGAAATGGTGACCTTTATGATGGAAGACCCGCGTTCAATCAAACGTGTGATGAACGTCATCTGGTCTTTACGTGCTCTTGAGCGCATTGGTGACCACGCCCGAAACATCGCCGAGAACGTGATCTATCTGGTAAAAGGAAAGGACGTGCGTCATATCAGTATTGATGAAATGGAATTGGTGGTTGATAAATAATCACAGGCTTCATTTAAGGGCTAGGTTTGCGTGCTTTTGTGGATAAGTCACTGAAAAACCTAAGCCGTTGAAAGCATTTGAAAAAAACCTGAAAAAACAGAGAGGAAAGGCTTGACCCTGAAGCCAGATCTCCATAAAATGCGCCCCACTTCTGTGCCGACATAGCTCAGCTGGTAGAGCAACTGACTTGTAATCAGTAGGTCCCGCGTTCGACTCGTGGTGTCGGCACCACTAATTTTAAAGCCCCGCTTATTGCAAAATAAGCGGGGCTTTTTCGTTTTAGGTATTTAGGATAACTCGGCGTTAGTGTTTGAGCAGCCTTAGGCTTTCACTGGTGGTATTGGCTTGATCTTATATGGGCTGTGTTTCTAGGTTACTTGATTAGCTATTCTAAAACGATAGATTCATATTCACCGTATATGAATTATCTAAGGCTGTAATATTCATATTCATCGGCACTGCTTGCAGGCCATCTATGTTCAAGCCTCCTTGGGATAAGTACCAAACAGTGGCAGTTGTGATTTCTAGGATATTAATACCAGTCGCTTCGCCGTTTTGGTCAACTGAAAATTGACTGCTGTTAAAACTATATTCATCTGAATATTGAGTGTCGGCTACTTGGGTGAGTGAATATTCTGGAAGCTGTTCAATACTATCGGTATTGGCGTTGCAGACGCTAAAAGGAGCCATAAAAAAAGTGGCAGCAGCTGCGCAAAGGCGAATATAATTTTGCTTTTTCAACGCCTGGTTAATTTGACGTTGGGTAACGTGGCCCATTTGAATAAGAGCCTGACCTATTTGAATGTCGTTGTTTTGCTGATAACGCAACGCATCATCCAACTGCGAAGCAGAAATGATATGTTTGTTAATCAGTAGATCGCCAAGGCGATAGGTTTGTAGTGACATAATAAGACAGTCCGTTTCATTATTTGGGCTAGTTAGAAGTCTGACACAAATTGATGATTTAAAAAGTTATGGCTTAGAATTAAGCAGCATAAGAAGCTGAGCAAATATCGTTTTCAGTACTTTGTAAGATTTAAGTATTAATCGTATTTTAGAAAATAAGCATATAAAACATAGCGTTAGCACTGGGTTTTTGAATCTAATGTTCTGCGTCATAATATTGGATTACAAAAATATACGTATTAAACTGTCTATCTTCTAAGATAAAAGAAACGGCTTTTACTAGGAATGAAATATGGATTGGTTAACTAATTTTTTGCTGCAAGGTGCAGCACACATTAAACCTTACAGCGCTCAAGTGGCAGTGGCATTTGTGGCGACGTTATTGGTCATTTATGGCGATGTGATTAATCGTACCGTGCGCGTATTCGTGAAACCGTATCCATTCATTTTACGCATTTCAGCTTTTGTATTGCTGTGTACCCTTGGTTATGGTGCCGCTACTGTTTGGGGCTCTAATCAAATAAAGATGTTGATTTTACAAATCCCTGATGTGTACTTACCTATTGTCATTGTTGGAGCGTTCATTATTTTAGGATTTTTAGCTGAGCGCTATCACAAGACCTAAGTTGCCATTTTTATAAGTTTCAAGCAGTCAAAATGTTTAAACAGATAGATCTGCAAGACATACGTAATCAAGGCTTTATACTGTGGGTAATTACTTAATACTGCGCAGTGACTAATAATGATAAAAATAATCAGCATTGTATTGAGCTTACTGGTTTCTCAGTGGGCATGGTGTTATGGCGACTTGGGCCACAAAACCGTAGCGGCTTTAGCTTGGCCGCAGCTAACACCTTATGCCAAGCAAAATGTAGAGCGCATATTAGGTGCAGGGCAAACTAAGTTTATTAACTCTAGTACCTGGGCTGATCGAATTAAAAGCAACGATAAATTTAACTACTTAAAGCCCATGCATTATGTAAACCTTCCTGAATCCTCCAATACCTACAACAGAAAGCGCGATTGTAAAAAAGATAGATGTATCGTAGAAGCGATTAAAATGTTTAGTCAAATTGCAAGAACAGGCACAGGCAAGCAGCAGCGATTAGCATTAAAAATGTTAGTGCATTTGATTGGTGATATTCATCAGCCACTTCATGCCGGTTTAAAAAAAGACCGAGGTGGAAACTGGTATGAGATAAAATATGATAATAAAATATTAAGCTTGCATAAACTTTGGGATAAACAGCTGGTTGAAGCTATAGCAAACGATTGGGAATCGGTAGCAGAAACTATAGCTTTAAAAGAAATTAAAGCACCGCTATTGAGCCCACAAATATGGGCACAAGAAAGTCATAAAATTACCACTGAGTTTGTTTATCAGGCCAAAGAAAATCAAGAAATAGACGCAGCTTATTTAAATCAAGCGCAAGCTATAACGGAAGGTCAATTGGGCAAAGCAGGATGGCGACTAGCCATGTGGCTGAATAAACTTTGGTAGTTTTGTAGGTAGTGTTATTAATAGTATAAGGGGCTTACTAAGGTAAGTGTCGAAGCTTGATGGAAATATTTTCGCGTTGGGATAGGAGAGAAAATTAAAACGACAGAAGAAGTCTTCCTGACTAGTCCTGTCGTTAATGCACGAAGAGCAATGCCTCATGCCGCATTATCCTTAATACTTGCCGTCCATGGCTCTGGCATGTCCGTATGCCTGAAAATAAACTGTTAGAAGTGATCTTCCTAATTGCTTCTAGCACAACACCTGAATGGTCTAACTCTTTCATTCGGTATTCTAATATTCTTTAATGCTAATATTCTTTAGTATTAATATTTTTTAGTACTAGGTCAGTCTTATTCTCAAATAGACACTTTCCTGTGTCTGAAAATAAAATGACAGGAGAGACCTTCCTGATCCACCCTGTCAAAACACCCTAGGTCTGCCTTCCGTTAGCAGTTATTCAATCCTTTGAATACTTCCGTGTTCTTCAATCTTCCTTAATTGTCCGTCCTTGCTTGTTCTTCCTGAACAGGCGTTACTTTAGCAAAAAAGGAATATATTTCAGGACCGTTATCCACCATATTACTTGAAATAAATTGATTCGATAATTGAGTGTAGTAAACATAGGCACTTCAAGTGGTACTTAAGTACAAGTGGCTGCAGGCTGTCAGGATAATAGATTTTTATCCTACGTGATTTGTAGGATATATCTTACAAGGGGGCTAGGGTTTATCTTACGAGGAAACATTAATATTTATATCACATATAACTATACGAGATTGGGTAGAAAATGGATTGTTAAGGTTGGCCTAAATTGTCTTATTTTAGTTCGCTTAAAGAGTCTAATCTAAGTTTATGTTTACGTTTATCAAACCCAGTCACATAAAAAATCTTAAAAACCTCAAATTGGTTTTCACCACTCTGAATGATTTAAGCGATCCGTTTATAGTCAATGAAAAGGTTCATCGGCATCATCGTGAAACCCAGTTATCAGAATCTGAGTTTGAGCAGGCTTTAAATAAAGTGTATCAAACAATGGAACCTCATTTAAAAGCTATGGTTAGTTGGGAATATTATTTAACACAAGCCCTGCAAAACAAAGAAAAAATTGAGCCAACCTTAGTAGCAGCAGAACGGCAAACCCAAACTTTACCCGATGTTAACTACTATTCGAAAATTGCATGCCTACGACTTTTCCCACAGATACATCAAAATTACCTGTGGGAGCGCTATGCTAACGACCATAAGGGTATTGCAGTAGAATTAGAGACTGCTCATGAATATTTTACTGGAACAAAATTTGAGTCAGGCCCTCAGCTGTTCCAAGCTGTTAAATACGACGATTTACGCCCAGCAGCCCCCACTAAAGATAGCCCATTTCCAGCCCTATTTTGTCAACCCGAGCACAGTGCTTATGAGCAACAGTGGCGATTAGTAAGAGCTCTAAACTTTTCTAATAAAATACCTGCGGAATATAAAATTCCAAAAGGAATTATTAAGCATATCTATTTAGGTTTACATTGCGATAAAGGCGTAGTCGAAGACCTGGCAAAGTTAGTCAACCAAGATATGCAATTCAAACAGGTTACTCTTCGACAAATGGCGGTCAGCGAAACCCATTTAAGGTTACAGGCTTTCGATTTGAGCCAATATTTATAAACATAAACTGAATCAAACCCATACGCTGAAAATGTTGTGCTAGGCTAAATTAAGGACGTAGTCAGGAGTAGCCATGCAGGTACTAAATATATTGATTGTAGACGATGCCAATTTCATTCGTGACTTGGTTAAAAAAGCAGTCAAAGCCCAGTTCCCAACGGCCAAGGTTGAAGATGCCGCCGACGGCTTAAAAGCCCAAACTATGATGAAGTCAGGTACTTATCATGTGGTGCTGTGCGATTGGGAAATGCCTAACATGAGTGGCCTAGAGGTATTGCAGTGGATGCGCAGCGATGAACGTTACGCTAAGATTCCTTTCATGATGATTACTAGTCGCAGTGAAAAAAGTCATATTATCAAAGCTGTTCAAGCAGGCGTAAGTGAATACATTGGTAAGCCTTTTAGCAACGAGCAACTAGGCACCAAACTTGCGCGCTTAATCTACAAATTTTATAAAACCACCCCAAGCCAAACGGCTCGTCAAGCTCAGCAATCCAGTGGTGGCGATAATGCAAGTTTACTAACTGGAGGTTCGACACCAGCTACAAAACCAAAACCGGCTGCTTCGAATGCTAGCTTGTTAACAGGAGGTTCAGCTCTACCCGTTAAACAAGCACCTAAGGCAGGTGTAAACAGTGCATCACTTTTAGCTGGGAATTCAAAAACTGAACAGCTAGTTGATGGAAAACCTAGTACCGCCAGCAAGAAAAAATCTGGCGTGCCAACCTCGGTAGCGCTGGCACAAGTCAGAACCGCAGATGGGCAAGAGCTGCGGTGTATTGTAAAGGATATTAACCTGACAGAAATGAAGTTAATTGTTAAACGTGAAGAAGGAATTCCCCGTTTATTTGATCAAGTTGTGGTCGATATTGTAAGCAAGACAGAAGACATTGTAGCTAGGGTAAATTGCTTTGTAAGTTCGGTATCATCACCAGACAAACGCATTGATGGAGAAGTTTATAATATGATGGTGCGCTATGACGATGTCGATCCTGAGAAGTTAGAGGCGCTGTCTAAATTTGTAGCCAAGGTTCGTTAGACTCTATTTTAAATAGACTTTAAAGTTGCCTAAAATTAAATTTTGCACAACTGCTTATGGGATTATATATTTTAGCTTTCAGTATCCATAAGGGTTGTAGCTTACTCTGCCACTGCAACTTTTTTTGAAAGCGGAAACTCACAACTAAAAGTACTGCCTATACCAACGGTACTTTTAATCTCTAGGTGGCCGTCATGGCGAAGCAACGCGTGTTTAACAATCGCTAGCCCTAGACCCGACCCACCGGTTTCACTATGCCGACTTGGGTCTGCACGATAAAAGCGTTCGGTTAATCTTGAAATATGTATTTGCTCGATTCCTAGGCCGTTGTCCACTACATCTAGATAAATTCCACGTTTGTTTTTATACCATCTAATTTCAATCTCACCACCTTCAGGCGTGTACTTAACAGCGTTAAAAATAAGATTACTAAAGGCGCTGCTTAGCTCGGTCTCGTTACCTTTTATATTAAAATTTTCACACGAAAGAGTAATGTTATGTTTACCTGCGCTTAGGGCTTTTGCATCCTCTTGGATAGCGTTCAACAAGGGACTAATTGCTACTGTAGACTGGTTTTCTTCATCATTATTTTCTAGGCGACTAAGCGTTAGTAGATCATCAATTAGCCCTTGCATGCGATCACTTTGCTGGCGCATTTGATGTAATGGTCTTCGCCATTTTTCTGGAAAACTGTCTTCATATTCGATCAGTGTTTCTAAATATCCGGCAATAACAGTTAAAGGTGTACGCAATTCGTGACTGGCATTACCAATAAAGTTTTGTCTCATGGTTTCAAGTTGCTTGATCTGGCTAATATCACGACAAACAATTAAGCGATCTTTTTTGCCAAATAAAGTGATATGGATTTGCAAAACCTGAGATTGATCAATGGGAGAATTAAGCTCAAGTGGCGAGTCGTATTTAGCCTCATCAAAATAGGCTTTAAAGTCTGGTTCTCGCACAATATTAGTTATAGGCATGCCAATGTCTTCTGGATCTTTTAGCCCCAGTAAAGTACTAGCAGCCTCGTTCCACCATTCAAGTTCGGCATAGTTGTTGAGCATTATTACACCTTCACGCATGGCAGCAGTAGATTCTTGCACTCGGCGAATAACAGACTTTAGGCGCTTTTTAGATTTACGTTGACGTAATTGAAGGCGATAAACATCATCAAAAACCGCTCCCCAAATGCCATACCCATAAGGTGGGTCGCTAACTTCAGATCGGTCTAACCAAGCCTGCATTTTGTACAGCTGTAGATAATGCCACAATGTATAAGTAATACCGGTGAGTGCTAAGCTCCAAGCTAAAACATCAAATAGTAAGCCGATAATAATGGCCGCCACAAACCCTAAAATAGTCCGTTGAGTGGCTTTTTTCCATTCATGCTTCATAGGGTACATATTATTACTTATCTGCGATTAAGATACTTTTGTCGAGAAACGATACCCTGTTCCGTGCACAGTTTGAATAAAGTATTCAAACTCTTTTCCTAGGGCTTTGCGTAAGCGACGAATATGCACGTCTACAGTGCGCTCTTCTACATATACGTTGCCGCCCCATACTTGATCTAGCAGTTGTGTGCGGCTATAGGCTCGTTCCTGGTGTGTCATAAAAAACTGCAGCAACCTATATTCAGTCGGGCCTATTTCTAGTGGTTGACCGTTGGCACTTACACGATGACTTGCTGGGTCTAATTCTAGTCCTTGAATGTTAATAGGGTCTTCGGAGCCTTTAGGTGAGGTTCTTCGTAATACCGCTTTCAAACGTGCCACTAGTTCTCTAGGCGAAAACGGTTTAGTTATATAATCGTCAGCGCCAGCCTCTAAACCTGCAATTTTATTAGTTTCTTCGCCTTTAGCCGTCAACATAATTATAGGCGTTTCGCTGGTTCGCTCATCACGTTTTAAGCGGCGTGCAAATTCAATCCCACTGGTACCTGGTAGCATCCAATCTAGCAGGACCATACTTGGGCTTTCATCCACTAAAATAGCATAAGCTTCTTGAGCGTTACTGGCTTCTAGGCAGTCGTAACCCGCCATCTCTAGGGCGACAGCTATCATTTCTCTGATAGATGCTTCGTCGTCGACGATTAAAACTGTTTTCCCTTCTTGTTTCATTGCACGCTCAATTGAAATTAATGACAAACGTATTACAGCGTTAAATTATGACAGTAATATGACAACCAGTATTAATTAGTTGGTAGGAGCATAAGATATATAATGAGCAAACAAGCCTATAAATATAGCTGCGCCGGCCCAGTGATTATTTAAAAAAGCCTGAAACACCTTGTTGTTATCCCTGTCCTTAATCAGCCACTGGTGATAACTAAACAGACCCACAACTACAAGTATCGACACATAATACGGCCAACTAGCGTTGATGGCGTTGCCTACCATTAATAAGCTAATAACGGTCATGGCTTGAAGCACACCAATAATAAATTTGTCGCCATCGCCAAATAAAATCGCCGTGCTTTTGACCCCTATTTTTATGTCGTCTTCGCGATCAATCATTGCATATTGAGTATCGTAAGCAACTGTCCAAGTTAAGGTGGCTGAATAAAGTAGCCAAACCACATCAGGTAAGGTGTTTTGTTCAGCTGCAAACGCCATGGGAATAGCCCATGCAAAAGCGGCTCCCAGCACAACTTGGGGTAAATGGGTGTAGCGTTTCATGAAGGGATATAAAGCCGCCAGTGCTAGGCCGCCAAAAGACAAATAAACAGTGAATTTGTTAGTAAATAAAACTAAAACAAAAGCACTTAAACACAGCCCTGCGAACAATACTAAGGCCTGTTTTTCAGAAATTATTTTTTGCGCCATAGGTCTGTTTTTAGTGCGTTCTACGTGCTCATCCACATGACGATCAGCATAGTCATTAATAACACAGCCTGCGCTGCGCATAATAATTACACCTAATATAAAAATCACTAAATTAGCTATGCTTGCAGAGCCTTCGCCAGCGATCCATAACGCCCAGAGAGTTGGCCACAATAAAAGATAAATGCCCACCGGCTTATCTAATCGCATAAGTTGCGCGTAGTAAGGCAGTTTTGGATATTGAGCTATCAGTCGAGATTTGATTCTAGATAAAAGCCAATTCATAGGTAACGCAAACGTCTATTGAAGTAATTAACTAGTCTAACTGGTTGAGGCGGGATTCAGAACTTATTTAATAACAAAAAGCTCTGGTAAAAAGTACTCTGAAACCAATAATGGCTTGTTGTTCACATTAAAAATTGAACGCCTAGCCCAGCTGATTTGAGTATTAACGCTACCCTGCTTAACTTCAATCGCGCCACGAGCCATATTTTTATGCTTAAACAAAAACTCGCCTAGCGGTTTATCGCGCAACCATAAAAGTTGTCGTTCATTGCCTGTTAAGGTGCTTCTAGGAATGACGCTGCGTGCAAACACACAAGGTTTGTTATTAATACATAGTGCTACTTCACGTATATATACTTGCTCACGAAAGTGAATATTCAGAGCGCTGGCTTCAGACATCGATGCACTCTCAAAGCCAGTGTGCAGAACCTTTACAGAGAAGCGCTCAGGAGCCAAGTTCTTAAGCCTAAGTGTCAGCGAGCCTTTATCTAGCAGCCAGCTTTTAAAAGGCTGGGGCAGTAAGCTATTTGGCATTGGCGATAATTTTAGCCAGTGCTGTTGGCGTAATCTTAATGAGATAATAAGAGGCATGATGGTTGTATTGACTTAATTTCACAGAAGAATGCGTTAACAACCCCGCTAAATCAAGCTTTGATTTGTACCCGAGGTTCACTTTGAGGTAAGGTAGCGCGGCGATTTTTATATGCGTATATTGTTTGGAGAGAAACATGAGTCAAGATTATAAAAAGTGGCAATGCATTGTTTGCGGTTGGATTTACGATGAAGCTGAAGGCTGTGCCGACGAAGGTCTAGAACCGGGAACTCGCTGGAACGATATTCCAGAAGACTGGTTATGCCCAGATTGTGGGGTTGGTAAAGAAGATTTCGAGATGATCGAAATTTAAAACCGCCTTTCAGGGTCTTTATTGACCTAACAGAAAGCCTGACTTGCTTGCAACTCAGGCTTTCTGTTGTAACGCCTACTAATCGGTATGCGTGTTAATTTTTTTCAGGGTTATTTTATGTCAGCTCCTCTTATTGTTATTGGTACCGGTTTAGCAGGGTATAACCTAGTTAAGGAATTTCGTAAGTTGGATGCCGATCGTGAAGTGATCATGCTGACGTCTGACGACGGTCGTCAATACAGTAAGCCAATGTTGTCTACTGGATTTAGTAAGCAGAAAGACGATAGCGATTTGGCCATGAACGATGCTGGTGCCATGTCTGTGCAGTTAAGCGTTGAGATTCGTACGTTTCAAACTATTACTAAAATCGATGCGGACAGCAAAATCGTTTATGTGAATGACGATGCCATTCCTTATGGGCAGTTAGTATTAGCGTTAGGCGCGGCACCAATTAACCTACCTTTTAAGGGCGCTGAGTTTGCTTTGCACGTAAACGACCTAATGGATTACCAAGTATTTTATCAAGCGGTTCAAGGTAAAAAACGTATAGCGGTGATTGGTGCAGGTTTGGTGGGGTCTGAATATGCTCACGATTTAGCCAGCGCTGGTTATGGTGTAGATTTGATTGCTCCCGAGCAACAGCCGTTGAGTAATCTGGTTCCAGATGTTTGTGGTCAGGCTTTAATACCTGCCCTCGAAGCTTTGGGCGTTACTTTGCATATGGGAAAAACAGCCAATGAAATTACTCAACATGCAACGGGTTACAGTGTTGTGTTAAACGACGGCACTACTTTAGATTGCGATGTGATTTTAAGTGCGGTGGGTTTACGAGCCAGAACCCAGTTAGCAAGTGATGCAGGCTTAGTCATTGAAAAAGGCATTCAAGTAGACCGGTTACTAAAAACTTCTAATGAAAATATCTACGCGTTAGGCGATTGCGCACAAGTTGATGGCTTACATTTATTGTATGTATTGCCATTGATGAACAGTGCCCGTGCATTGGCAAAAACATTGTCAGGTACCGCCACCGAAGTTAAATATCCAGTAATGCCTGTTATGGTCAAAACACCCAGTTTGCCAATCGTAACCTGTCCACCAGCTGAGGGTAGCGCAGGAATCTGGGAAATAGATGGCCAGAGCCCACATTTACAGGTGTTATTTAAAGACTCTGCAGGTAATTTGCTTGGTTATACCTTGACCGGAGAGCGAGTAGCTGAAAAGATGAAACTTAATAAACAACTGCCAGCCATGCTGGCTTAAATATAAAAATAACAAAAAAGAAAGGTTCAAAATGCGCAAACCTGAATTAGCGGCATTCGTGGCAGACCAAGCTGACATTAGCAAAGATAAAGCTTCAGAAATCATTAACATTATTACCGATCAAATTACTGAAGCATTGCGTCAAAATGATCAAGTAAGTTTAGTAGGTTTTGGTAGCTTTGTTCAAAAGCATCGTCCGCAGCGTCAAGGAAAAAACCCACAAACGGGTGAAGCAATTACTATTAAAGCCAGTAACTCAGTTGGCTTTAAACCTGGTAAAGCACTAAAAGAAGCGGTTAACTCTTAATCGTCATTTTAAAAGGCCACTTTTTAGTGGCCTTTTTTATGCTTTATTATTTTCTACTTAGTCGTTATTAAATAGAACGCTGAATGCCATTGATGCTCAAGGTAGCCGTGTTATCATTCTGCCGCGCAACGCGTATTGCCTCAATAATACCGATATATGGTTACAGTAATCGAGGTAATGATATTTTAATTATGATTAAGTGACTAAAGCAATGTTGAAATTTAAATTCCTGTTATGGGCCTTGGCTCAAGTTTTAAAAAAGTCGGCTAAGAACAATTTAGCCTGCGCTGAGTACATAGACGGCAAAGATGTATTGTTTCAAATTCAGACAGCCAGTGGCAGCGGTCGTAATTACACTGTGAAAGATGGCAAAGTTAAATCCTCAGCCGGACTAGTAGCCGACCCTACTTTTACTCTATCGTTTAAAGATGCGGCTGCTGGAATGTCAATTCTTACGGCGAAAGATAAAAATGCATTTATGGCTGGCATCCAAAGTAAAGATCTTGTTATTAGTGGCGATTTTGGTGAAGTAATGTGGTTCCAAGGTCTAACCAAATATCTGAAACCTAAGAAAAAGTAATCACTATGAAAACAGCGCCTCAAGGATTAACCAAACAAATATTAATCGCCATGACTCTGGCTATTGTGTTCGGAGCACTCGCACAAGCTTTAACAGGTTATGCAGCTTGGTTTGATACCCTGCTAAATGACTATTTAGTTGGCGGAATATTTTTTGTCATTGGAAAAATCTTTGTGGCCACGCTAAAGCTATTGGTGGTACCACTGGTATTAGTATCATTAGTTTGTGGTGCTGCTAACTTAGGTTCGGGTTCTCAATTAGGACGTTTGGGTGGTAAAACTATTCTGCTTTACTTGCTAACAACGGCCATCGCTATATCACTAGCAATGGGGTTTGCGTTGGTATTTGAGCCGGGAGTAGGTGCCAACTTAAGCTCAACTTCGCAGTTCAAAATTAATGAAGGCTCGTCTTTTGCCCAAGTATTAATAGATATATTCCCCAGCAATCCTATTGCGGCCATGGCCGAAGGAAAAATGCTGCAGATAATTGTATTTGCTCTGTTGTTAGGCGTGGCTATTAATCACAGTGGCGAACGCGGTAAGCGAGTTAAAGACAACTTTGAAGATTGGAATGAGGTTATTCTTAATCTTGTTAGTTTATTAATGAAGGTTGCACCGATTGGCGTATTTGCATTGCTGTTTTCATTATTTGCAGATCGTGGGTTAGCGGCTATTCGAGAGTTGGCCGTCTATTTTATCGTGGTAGTGGCGGTATTATTTGTTCATGCCACGTTGGTTTATGGCTCTTTGATTACTTTTTTTGCGCGCCTAAGCCCTAAAATGTTTTATAAAAAAATGCGCGATGTGCAGCTGTTTGCATTTAGTACATCGTCAAGTAATGCAACCTTGCCTATTACCATGCGCACCGTTGAAAAGCGCCTAGGAGTCGATAATAGTGTGGCTTCTTTTAGTGTGCCCTTGGGTGCTACGTTAAACATGGATGGCACCGCCATTATGCAGGGTGTGGCCACAGTATTTATTGCCCAAGCGTATGGAATTACATTAGCACCCGCTGACTTTTTAGCGGTTATTGCAACTGCAACCCTCGCTTCTATCGGCACCGCTGGCGTGCCAGGCGTGGGTCTGGTTATGTTATCGCTAGTGTTAACCCAAGTGGGCTTACCAGTTGAAGGTATTGCGTTAATAATTGGTGTTGACCGGTTATTAGATATGCTTCGCACTGCGGTAAATGTTACTGGCGATGCGGCTGTATCCTGCGTTGTAGCGGTTAGTGAAAACAAATTAGACAAAGCGTGTTTTGACGATTCAAATGCAGGCTTAATAGATTCAGAAGGAAAGTAAATGCGAGTTGTTATTTGTCTGTTAGCGTTATTCTCTACTTCTGGCTGGGCAGCGTCAGCTGCAAGTACGGTACAGCAACTTAGCTCTCAAGTGGCTCCGTTGTGGCAATCTATTAGGCCTACTTGTTTCATGGCGCTAGACCTTGAGTCACAACAGGCGGTATCAACCCGTATTGAATTTTTAGATAGCCAGCTAATTGCCCGTAATTTAACCGAACATTTGTCATCTTTAAGCGCTAATAATGACAAAGCTTGGAAGGATCCTTCATGGACAGTCAGACAAAAGTTAGAGCGTTCAGCATTAAAAGTAGAGGAACGTGAGTCACTACGTGAATACTATTTTAAACTGCAAACTCAAAAGCCTAACTCTGAAAGAAAGAAGCTTGTACAGCAGGTGCAGAATATGAGTGAGAATCTTAATCTAACACTAAAACAAGAGCTGTGGAAAATGTGTCACGCGCTGGGGTTTCATTCTATACCTCAGTCGCAACTAGAAACCGCTGTGCATCAGCGTTGGTTAAAACAACAAGCAAAAGTCAAAATGCAATTAAACAAAGAGTTGGCGGCATTCTACTTTTACAGTTTTAGGAAGTTACCTAATACTGAACTAGCAGTTATGGCAAAAACATCTTCACAGTTGGCGTCTTGGGTTGAAACCAGTCAGTCGTCTATCAAACAATACTTTCAGCAATTACGTGGTCAATTATTAGCTATCGAGCTTCAACTAGTAGAGCCAATGAGCGACGAAGTTTCGTTTCCAGCACAGCAGTCGTTTAACCCTGGCGCGTTTATTAAATAAACAAGCACCTTTAAATATAATCTATATAAGTGTTTAAGACGTTTTAATCATATCTGTAAGCACGTTTAACTTTTTAGTAAACGTGCCATTTCTTGTAAGTCGTCCTTTGATTCCAATACTTTTTCTAGAGCGGCTTCAGCTTTAGCGGGGTCAATGTTTAAAGCACTGATGAGTTCATCTGAAATCGGTTCGAATGGAGCGTCACTTAAGTCGAACTGACGTAACATGCGAGAAGATACGTAAAGCATCTTACTTAATACGCTATGCTCACCTTCATACCCAATCTCGTTTTGATAGCGAATAGCGGTACAAACCTCTTCGGGAAGTCCCCACTGTTGAAACAAATTACTGCTAATTTGCTCTCTAGTAAGCTTCATTAAATGCTGCTCTAGATAGTATCGATTGATCTGAGGGTTTGCCTCTATATGTCGATTGACCATCTTAAAATGGGGTGGAAAAACGTGCCCTAAAATTAAAAACCCAAAGTTGTGTAATAAACCGCATAAATAAGCGATTCCTTGAGTTGGCCTTGATGCGGGCGGTAATGCTCTAACCAATTCAGACATCATGGCAGCGGTATAAACACTTTGCTGCCAAAAAGGGGTATAACCTTGAGGACCGTCTTTGGGTACTTCTAATGTTCGGCCCAACGACAGACCCAATGCTAAGTTAATGACTAAATCGAAACCCAATACCCGAACTACGGCTTCTTGCACGTTCACAATGGGACTTGCAATGCCATAGTATGGGCTGTTTGCCCAACTGATGACTTGTGCGGCTAACCCTGGGTCTTGATTCACAAGCTTGGCTAGTTCTTCAGTTTCTGCGTCTGGGTCCATACGCAGGTCGATAATTTTTTGCGCGGTTTCAGGCATCGGTGGCATGTCTAGAGTTTCTTCTAAGCGTTGACTAATACGCAGCTGGGTAAAGTCTTTAACCACTTTATTGATCTGTAATATATCGGTTTTGGCCCATTGCTGAGTTAATGGAGCTGGTACAGGAATGGTTGCGCAATAGCTGCCCACACGAGCGCTTGAAACTAAAGTTTGAAAGTCACTTTTGGGAATTTGTAAGTGCTCTTTATCGTTTATCCAGATCTCTATTGAATCAAGTTCTAATAGTGCTTCATCAACATAGGTGTCTAGACCTGTTACTTGCGGCAATGCAGGAATAGCCTCAAGGTTTAGCCCTTGCTTAATCTTGGCTACTTTTTCTTTATCTAGCGGGCAAAGCTTTCTTGAGGTAGCGGATTCAAGTTTGTTTAAATCTAAAATATGGCTGGCAGGGTATATCACTTGGATGCGACCAATGTCGTCTTCCAAAATGGATATTTGTGCAGTGTTGGCAGAAATTCCGGGCATATTAAAAACCGCTGATGTGGCCGAAAGAGACACGGTTTCGGCCAATGTGTAGTCTACGTTCCATTCGTCCAATACTTGCTGAACCTTGCTTGGTAACGTCATGGCATCTCTCACTTATATAAAGAATAGCTTGATAATCGAGGGTTGCTGCTTGATTCGAACTATTAATTTAACCGCCGACCATGTTTAGCCAAAAATATTTGACCAAATTAACTATAGGATAAAATCAGCAAATGAGAGTTAGAATTGAGATTATGGATGGATTATTTTTCGTTATGTGACGCAGTTAGAAATTAGTTATTAAACCTGCCCATAGCGAACGTTTTCGCCTAACCAGCGCTGAATTAATGGGTCCACGCACCTTGGGGCTTGTTGCTGACACATTTGTCCCCATTTTTTGATATCGTCTAGCAAATAAGCATCTTGCTGAAGGTCGGCAATGCGCATTTGCATTAAACCCGTTTGGCGCGTGCCCAGTACTTCGCCTGGGCCTCGAATTTGTAAGTCAATTTCTGCGATTTTAAAACCATCGGTAGTGTCTCGCATTGCTTGGATACGTTGCTTACCCATTTGACTCAGGGGGCTTTGGTACAACAGCACACAGTGACTTTCAGTCGTGCCACGGCCAACACGCCCGCGTAATTGGTGTAACTGAGAAAGCCCTAGGCGCTCAGGGTTTTCTATTACCATGAGGCTGGCATTGGGTACATCTACACCAACTTCTATCACTGTAGTGGCCACCAATAAATTAAGTTCACCCTGTTTAAATTGAGCCATAATATGGGCTTTTTCTACTGGTTTTAAGCGTCCATGCACCAAGCCAACTTTTAGATCGGGTAGCCGTGCTTGCAGTTCTTGCGCGGTTACTTCAGCTGCTTGAGCCTCAAGAGTTTCGCTTTCTTCAATTAAAGTACACACCCAATAAGCCTGACGACCTTCTGAGCAAGCCACCTGAACGCGGGACATAATATGCTCGCGTCGATGTTGATCTATGGCAACGGTATTTACTGGGGTACGACCTGGAGGCAGCTCATCAATTACGCTGGTATCTAAATCGGCGTAGGCACTCATGGCCAGTGTGCGAGGAATAGGCGTCGCCGTCATAATTAATTGGTGCGGACTAAAATCACCGCCTTTTTCTTTTAGGCTTAAGCGCTGATGCACCCCAAAGCGGTGCTGTTCATCAATAATGGCTAAACCTAAATTTGCAAACACTACCTCTTTTTGAAATAGCGCATGAGTACCCACAACAAACTGAGCATCGCCATTCGCAATTGCTTTCATAGTAGCTTCACGGGCTTTGCCTTTGACCTTACCGGCTAGCCATCCCACTGAAATACCCAATGGTTCAAGCCAGTTTTTAAAATTAATAAGATGCTGCTCGGCCAAAATCTCAGTGGGAGCCATCATCGCCACCTGAAACCCCTGCTCAAGTGGGCTTAATGCGGCTAGAGCGGCTACTAAGGTTTTACCTGACCCAACATCGCCCTGAATCAAACGTAACATAGGCACCCCAGTCTGTAGGTCTGTAGCAATTTCGCTTTCCACCCGTAATTGCGCATTTGTGGGAGTAAAAGGTAGTTGGGCCAGCAACTGCTCGCGTAATTGAACGGCGGGGGAAAGCTTTGGTGCAGGATCAATTTGCATCTCAGCTCGCATTTTTAACAGACTTAAGTGATGCGCCAGTAACTCTTCCATAATTAAGCGTTTTTGCGCCGGATGCCTGCGTTGTTCCAGTTCGGCTACGTCGGCACCCGCGGGTGGGCGGTGTAAATATAATAAAGCTTGGCGTAAATCCGGTAATGCAAAAGGTACCAATAGCTGATGAGGAATTAAATCGTCAATGGCACGGCCGCGCTTCAAATGATGCAGCACCTGGTCCATTAGCTGACGCCATCGGGCTTGGGTTAATCCATCGGTGCTGGGATAAATAGGGGTTAAGGTTTCTTCAACTGGCGACGCGGTTAGTTCGTCTACAAACTTGTACTCAGGGTGATAAAGTTCTAGCCCGGACTTACCTCGGCGGGCCTCTCCATAACAACGAATACGAGCGCCAACTTCCAAGTTATTTTTTTGCGCGGCGGTAAAATGATAAAAGCGCAGAGTAATGCTTCCTGTGCCATCTTGCAGGCGCACGGCTAACGAACGTCGTTTGCCAAATACCACGTCAGCCAGCTTAACCTCTCCTTCGATTACAGCGTCACTATTAGGACTTAGTGCGCCAATGGGAGTTATGCGGGTTCGATCCTGGTAGCGCAACGGCAAGTGAAACAGCAAATCTTGAATATGAAAAATATCCAACTTGGCCAGTTTCTCAGCAAATTTAGCCCCTACATTTTTAAGTTCAGTAACAGGGGCTAGTCCCAGTGAGTGCTCTAAAATAGCCGACATAAGCTGGCCGCTTGGGTGATTAGATCAACCGCTTTTGGTCGCGGAAAGCTTGCGCGCCATGCGATAGCCACAGTACGTTTGGGCGCTGGACTTATAAACGGACGAGTAAATAGCATGTTGTTTGTATAATGCGCCACTCCGGTAGCGCTTTTAGGTAAAACTGTAATGCCTAATCCCGACGCTACCATATGGCGCAAGGTTTCTAGCGAGCTACCTTCCGCAATGGCTTTAAGTTGACTATTTTGATTGTTTTTTTGTCGGGCTAAAGCTGGGCACATATCGATCACCTGATCTCTAAAGCAATGACCGTCACCTAAAAGCATTAAGTCACTATCGGGCAATAGATTTGGATTTATTTGATCGTTAGCTAGCCACGGGTGCTGAGCAGGAAGCAATACCTCAAAAGGCTCATCGTATAATTCTTTGGTCAGAACATCTGGCTCGTTAAAGGGCAGCGCGATAATAATCATATCAAGCTCGCCATCACTGAGTTTTTTACGCAGTACACGGGTGTAATTTTCCTCTATGTACAGAGGCATGCCGGGTGCTAATGCTTGAACTTGAGGAATTAAATGCGGGAACAAATAAGGACCAATAGTAAAGATAGCGCCAATTTTTAATGGCCCCGTTAATTGGTCTTTACCCCCATCAGCAATGGACTTTAGGGTGCTGGCGTTTTCTAGCACCACTTGCGCTTGACGAACAATCTGTTCGCCTAGAGGAGTAATACTAACTGCACTTTTAGAACGCTCGAAGATGCTAATGCCAAGCTCATCTTCTAATTTTTTAACCGCCACACTCAGAGTTGGCTGACTCACGAAGCAGCGTTCTGCCGCCCTTCCAAAGTGACGTTCTTGAGACAGTGCAACAATATATTTTAGTTCCGATAGGGTCATGCAAAATACTCAAATGTCTCAAAATGCCACACAACTCCTATACTGTAATAGAAGTGTCATGGGATAACGTAATGATATAACAACAGAATAACAATGGTCCTAACCTTTTTTACTAATAAGGCACTGGGACTTAATCAAATTTTTGTATTACGATCTATCTGTCAGAGCCTATCGTAAACCAAGTAAGCTCTTGTGCAAGTAAGGAGAACTGAATGGCGCGAATTTTAGTAGTAGGAAGTGGTGATATTGGCGGCGGTTTTGCCAAAAAAATGGTGTTACAAGGGCATGAAGTTTGGGGGATGAGGCGCAGCAATAAAGAAATTGGTGAAGGCATAACCACCATCAGTGCCGATGTGGCTGATATGGAAACGTTAATCGATCAAATCCCTGATAAGCTCGATTATGTGATTTACAGCATAGCCAGTCCAGAGTTTTCAGAGCAAGGCTACGACAAGTTTTATGTACATGGTCTGATGCATATATTGGCACTTTTGACGCAAATGCATCAAAACATTAAGCGGGTATTTTTTGTCTCTAGTACCAGCGTTTATCCTCACCATGATGGCAGTTTGGTAGACGAAAGCACTGTGGTAGAGCCAACCGCATTTGCAGGAAGAAAAATGCACCAAGCAGAGGACAAACTGCTTAATAGTGATTTTGCAGGAACTGTGGTGCGTTTTAGCGGTATATATGGACCAGGCCGAACCAGAATGATCAATCAGGCAAAGTCAGGTGCCCATTGTGATCCAGAGCCCGATGTTTGGACTAATAGAATACATCGCGATGACTGTATTGGTGTACTGGACTTTTTAATCAATGAAGACATGGCAGGTAAAAAACTAGAATCAATTTATCTAGCGTCTGACCCTAAGCCAGCGCCATTATTCGAAGTGTTTGAATGGCTTAAAGATCGTATTGGTGATGTTGAGCCTGACCATGATGTGCCAGAAATTTCGCGCCGAGGAAATAAACGCTGTATTAGCAAGAAATTAACAGATGCTGGATACAAGTTTAAGTATCCTGATTATCAGATTGGTTACGAAGAAATATTAAAAGACATGGGATATTAGAAAAAAAACCGGCATAAGCCGGTTTTTTTATAACAATAAAAAAGATCTAAGTATATGTTTAGTCTTCGTCATCAAATTCAATTTTACGGCCGTTGTTGGTACAGCCTAAACAGCGTAAAAAGGTAGCGGCTGCTGGTTCTAATACTAGTGTTTCACCGGCTTCGCCAGCGTTTCCGCCCAACAAACTAAATGGCAAAGTAACAATCCAAAGTGCTCCGCCAATGACAGTAGCAACCAGAGTTATTGGTCGAACAATAATGCCGTCAAATACCATAGCAGCAGCCGAAGGAGATTCTTTGATTTCTGCGGCTTGTGATTGCAAAGGCAAAATAAACATTAGCATGGCGCTAACAACAACGATGGTTTTTTTTATTTGATTTAACATGATAATCCCTGCTTAAGGTGTAAAGCGATATATGTCTAAACTATATCAGCTTTAATAATCGCTCGTCATCTTTTCCGTTTAAATCGGGTGATAGAGCGCAATTCAGCCATAACTTTTGTTATTTAAGTAGTCATTTTTGGCATTTAGGGCAATAAAATGTACTGCGCTGACCTTGGGTGATTTGTTTAATAGGGGTTTTGCACTGCAAGCAAGGCTCGCCAGTGCGGCCGTAAACTCGAAGTTGCTGGGCAAAGTATCCAGGTTTGCCGTCTGAGCCGACAAAATCTTTCAGTGTGGTGCCACCGTCTGCAATGGCTTTAGTTAACACTTCTTTAATGCACTGGGTTAATTGCTGGAACTGTTTTTTAGTGACTTTCCCAGCCGCTTTTTTAGGGTTTATGCCACTTAAAAATAAAGATTCGCTTGCGTAGATATTGCCAACGCCCACCACAAATTTTTGATCCATAATAAATGTTTTAATTGCAGATGAGCGTTTACGGCTCTTTTGAAAAATGTAGTCGCTGTTAAAGTCGTCACCTAGGGGCTCTGGGCCCAGATGATCCAGCAGCTTGCTAGTGGTGTTGGCTGCCTGCCAAACGCAGGCACCAAAACGTCTAGGGTCGGTAAATCGCAACATCACGTTATTATTAAAACACAAATCAAAATGCTCATGCTTTTCCGGTATTGGCGCTTTACCCTCAACCACACGTAAAGAGCCCGACATTCCCAAGTGAATAATAACCGTACCTTTTAACTTACCCGTTTTTACAGCCCCAACATCAATTAATAAATATTTTGCACGTCGGCGTACATCTAAAACAGATTGATTTTTTACTAGGGCAGCAAGGTCGTCGGGAATAGGCCAGCGTAACTTAGGTTGGCGCACCACTAGCTGGTGGATTTGCCGTCCTTGAATGTGCGGGGCAATACCCGATTTGGTTGTTTCTACTTCTGGAAGCTCTGGCATAAATCACGTTTAAAGCGTTTAGTATGAACACTATGTTAACGTAATTTGCTGAATTGTAGGAGCTGCAAACTTACTGCATATTTGAGGCCCATGTTTAATCACCGCAATTAAATGCGTGTTTGATCCACTTTTATTATTTAACCGTATTAGACCATTAAACATGTAAGGAATTGGCTATGGATTTGTCTAAAGACGAAGAGTCACGCGTAATTGAAATGGCCTGGGAAGACAGAACGCCGTTCGAGGCAATTGAATTGCAATTTGGTTTAAGCGAGCCCCAAGTAATTAAATTTATGAGGAAAAGCCTCAAGTCTGGCAGCTTTAAGCTGTGGCGAAAGAGGGTAAGTGGCCGCCAGTCAAAGCATTTGAATATTCGAAACCCATTAATATCAAGAGGATATTGCCCCACCCAATACAAACAAAGGTAGGAGCCGCACATCGTGCGCGACCCAAAGACGTATCAAATATCGTAGGAGTCGCACACCGTGCGCGACCCCCAAAGACTTATTCAAACAATGCCTAAGCAATTTCGGTTTATTCTCTCGAAGCTAAAGTGGAAGTAGCCATAGCCATTAATCTTGGCTGTATTCATTATAATTTCTTTGTGTATTGTAAGATAAGCAAGTCTCTGCGATGTTTGCGTTAGCAATAACAGACAGCTAACCTTGATGTTAGAAATGATATTAAGGTGGGTATGATGGAACAACCTAAAGACCGTGCAAGGTCTGTTTGTGACAATTGCCATGAAGCTGGGGACTTGGATTTTGACTTTACTATGGCTTTTCAGCCTATCGTAAATTGCAAGACGCAGAGCATCTTTGGTTATGAGGCATTGGTTCGAGGTTTAAATAATGAATCGGCCTATTCTATTATTTCTAAAGTTAATGATGATAATCGTTATCTTTTTGACCAACTGTGCCGAGTTAAAGCAATCGCTTTGGCCGCTAAACTCAATATTAAATCAATGTTGAGTATCAATTTTTTACCTAATGCGATTTATAACCCTGAGCGCTGCATACGTACCACGCTGGAAGCGGCTAAAAAGTATAATTTTCCTTCTGAAAGAATTATGTTTGAATTCACCGAGGTAGAAAAAATTGAAGACAGTGCGCATGTAAAGCGTATTGTTGCGTATTATCAAGAACTGGGTTTTAAAACTGCGATTGATGATTTTGGATCGGGTTATTCCGGACTTAATTTATTGGCGGGTTTTCAGACAGATATTATTAAGTTGGATATGGATCTGATTCGAAATATTGGTTCCGATAAAGCACGCCAATCTATTATAACGCACTGCTTGAATATGTTTAATGATCTAAACGTTACGCCGTTAGCGGAAGGCATCGAAACACATGAGGAATATGTGTGGTTAAAAAATGCAGGGATTGAATTAATGCAGGGATATCTTTTTGCCAAACCGGGTTTCGAAAGTTTACCTACAGTTGACCCTTCGTCTTACTTAACCGAAAGATGAGCGCATAAGCCATTGAATCGTAGGAGTCGCACCCCGTGCGCGACCCCAAAGGCGTATCAGTCATCGTAGGAGTCGCACCCCGTGCGCAACCCCAAGGGCGTATCAGTCATCGTAGGAGTCGCACCCCGTGCGCGACCCCAAGGGCGTATCAGTCATCGAGGAGTCGCACCCCGTGCGCGACCCCAAAAGCGTATCAAATATTGTAGGCTAGGAATACCTAATTCAAAGCCCACCTTATCGTAGGGTTTTAAATTAGACTTTAGTGTTCGCGCACGGTGTGCGACTCCTACCTTTGCTTCAGCCACAAAAAAGCCCACTTAAAAAGTGGGCTTTTTCAGAATCAAAAATTAATTACTTAATTTTAGCTTCTTTGTACATTACGTGCTGACGTATAGTTGGATCGAATTTCTTCATTTCCAATTTGTCAGGCATTATACGTTTGTTCTTAGTAGTGGTGTAGAAGTGACCAGTACCAGCAGAAGAAACCATACGAATTTTTTCACGAACTGCAGCCATGATTTAACTCCTTAAACTTTTTCGCCACGAGCACGAAGTTCAGCTAGAACTGTGTCGATGCCTTTTTTATCAATGATACGCATTGCTTTAGTAGTAATGCGTAATTTTACAAAACGGTTCTCACTTTCAACCCAGAATCTGTGAGTCTGAAGGTTTGGAAGAAAGCGACGTTTAGTTCTATTCTTCGCGTGTGAAACGTTATTACCAGTTACAGGGCGTTTACCCGTAACTTGACAAACTTTAGCCATTGTTATGCCCCGACTTAAATTAAAACCGATATAAAAAATTCGTTCGGGGTCAATGTTCATGGGCTTTATAGCTATATTAGGCTACAAACCACGGATGCCCCGTCAAAAAAGAGTTGCGTTTTATACCAAAACTTTTGCACCAATGCAAGAAGATTGAATAAAAAGTAAACGTAACAAATTACATTATAGACCCTATTTCAGGCCGAATAATGAACGATCTTCTATACTCAAAATATACATTGTGTCGCCCATTGTAACAGGATGGAGATTTGACGCTATTTGTCTTTTAACAAATTTAGTAAAGCGTTAAGGAATAGTCATGCCTCAGAAATATCTATGGCAGAGTTAAACAACGCCACGCAGGGGTACGATAAGTCCCATGCCGATGCCGTTGTAAAGCGCTTCTTAGCTTACAACAAGCATAGGTTTGAACGCACTCAGGCGGCCCTGAGTGAGCGTCAGCGGGTGTTTCTTGAAATTATGCCGCTGCTTTACCATATTAACCACGAAAAGCTGCCAGGCTATGTGGGTGGCGATTCGCCATGCGGTGTGGCGCGTTACTCTCCGTCAAAAGACTGTTTAAGATCAGCGGCTGCTATTTCCACTGGATTTCAATACCAGCAGCGGCGCATGGGCAACACTCCGATTAAAAGTCTCTTCATCATGGGAAGTTGTGGCTCGTTAGGTCACAGCGGAGGCAGCGATTTAGATATTTGGCTGTGTCATGAGCCCGGTATTAATTCCGAGCAACTTGAGTTGTTGCAGCAAAAAGCCAGTTTAATTGAACAGTGGGCCGACGGTTTTGGCTTAGAAGTGCACTTTTTTTTAATGGACGCCGAAAGATTCGCCCGTGGTGAAAGCAACGAGCTAGGTCAAGAGGACTGTGGTAGTGCTCAGCACCATTTACTGTTAGATGAATTTTACCGCACAAGTATTTTAATCGCTGGTTGCTACCCACTTTGGTGGCTGGTGCCAGTTGAAAGCGAATGCCTGTACGAAGACTTTGTTTATCGACTGCATAAACAGGGTTTTGTTAATTCAGATGATGTGATCGACTTTGGCGGTGTTGGTGATATTCCAGCAGGTGAATTTGTAGGTGCCGGTATGTGGCAACTATACAAGGCTATTTCCAGTCCATATAAATCTATTTTAAAACTATTTTTAACTGAAACCTATGCCAGTACTCACCCAAAAACAGTGCCGTTAAGTTTAGATTTAAAACAGCATATTTTTAATCAAACCAAAACTCTCGATCAGTTAGACCCGTACCTTTTGCTGCACGATAAACTAGAAAATTATTTAATTGAGCGTGACGAAATATCTCGGGTCGAATTAGTGCGGCGCTGTTTATATTTCAAAGCCAATATTCCCATGGGACAAACCGTGCGACGCAAGCATTGGAAACGTGATCTATTAAAACCATTGATTGATTCGTGGGGTTGGACAGAGGGGTTTTTAACGCATCTCGATAACCGTTCACAATGGCATGTGAACTTTGTTGTTGATGAGCGAAAAACCTTGGTTAACGAATTAATTCACAGTTATAAATTTTTATCTCAGTTTGGACGTGAACACCAAGCAGAAACTATTTTAACGGCTGAAGATATGACGTTATTAGGTCATAAATTGTATGCCACATTCGATCGAAAGCCAGGCAAAATTGACTTTATCAATCCAGGTATTAGTAAAGATATCCAAGAAGAAAAACTCAGTTTACATCTGAATCGCCAGCATGTGCGCCGTCGGATTCCACAAATGAGTTGGAGTTTGTTTACAGGTATTGTAAGGCCAGAAAGTGCGCAACATGCCATTAAAAAATCCACCAGTTTGATTGAATTACTGGCTTGGTGTCATGTTAATCAAGTGATGGCTAAAGGTACTAATATCGTCATGTATCAAGGCCGTCAACAGAGTAACGATTACGAGCTAAAAGAAATTATAAATACATTTTTTCAAATGCCGCTCCCAACCGAAATTGAGCCTAATTTTAATCGCCCTCCCGTACCAAAAAAGATAAACATTTTCATCAATGTATTTGTCGACCCTATGAGTCATTACACTCGTAAGGGCATCCATAAAATTAGTAATCAAACCGACTCGTTGGGTTATAGCGCGCTAAAAGAAAACTTAGTATTGACTATCGATCAGCTGGTTTATAACAGTTGGCGAGAGGTATTGGCCACCCGTTATGAGGGGCAAAATTCGTTGCTGCGAGTAATCGAAGACTACCTTATGTCGTATCCTCCTGACTCTACCGAGCAACCTCCAGAAGTACAGGTTCATTGTTTTTGCGCTACTCGGGCCGGCGCTATTTCAGCCCGTGTTAAAAGTGTACTTGATGAGGTTAGGCAGTGCTTTTATCAAAATAAAATAGGCCAGCGTCGGCGTTATGTTTTACAGGTAGCCAATCAATATCATTTGATTCAAATGAGCCGTGGTCGACCTGTTATATATCATTTTGAAAAAGCGAGTTTGCTGTGCAAGCAACTGGCCAAACCACAGCCCTACTATTCGCAGATATTGTTAGATAGCCATGCATTGGTCGGCACTGTAATTAAATTAGTGTGTGAAAATACCAAGCCCGGATTTTTGCAGGTTTATTATTTAAAACAAAATCGCCAGGCTCATATTTATGTGATTGACGAGCGTGGTTCGATGATTCAATGGCGCACACCTATCTATAACGAAGCGGCATTAATTAACCCTATTAATCAGTTTTTACGACAAGTGGAGTATCGTCAAAATCGTCATCGCTACAAACAATCGGAAAGCATAAGTGAGCGCCCTATTGAATATTACGAAGTGATGTTACCTACTAAAGATCAAGCTATGCACCTGCGTCCAATTCGGCCAAATGAAAGTTTAGGTAAGGATCGCTATTTTGATGTGCATGCACAAGTAGATTTTGATGCGCAAAATCATCTAAGTTTTACGCTCTATTGTGACGAAGAAGAGTTTAGTCATGCCGAGTTTGGGGCCGACGTTTACAAAGCCTTAGTTGAGCATCTAGTGGGGCTGAGGCAGCATAAAAAACCCTATCCGGTATACATTACAGACCTAGTAATAGCCGATCGCTTGCATGATCGTAACCAGCAAAACGTGCTGCAAACCGCCAGTTATCTAGACTACAAACACAAACTTGAAAAGCGTTTAAATGCAGCTTTGCAAGAGCTGTATCCTGATTCTTGAGATCAATTTCCCATGAGCTGTGGACAATCGGCGGTGTGTATTGTGGAAATAACAACAGAAACCCATCATATCATCCGTTTCTGCCTATTCAGCAGCCAGTGAAACCCCTATAATTCTGACTAAATTATATATAGGTTCGAATATGCGATACAGCATCATTTTGTTCGCACTGCTGCTAGTAGGATGCGGGCAAAAAGGGGCGTTATACATGCCTAATGAAAAGCCAGAAGTATCTGCTCCAGTGGTGATTAAACCTGGACCAGTCAATAATACCGAAAATAGTAACGCAGCCGAATAAAACGCTGAATACAGTTGCTTAGATTTAATAGAGATTTAGAACATGACAGATGTATTTCAACACATAAACGGCGAATTATTTGCAGAAAACGTGGCCGTTAGCGATCTAGCTGAGCAGTTTGGTACTCCTTTGTATGTCTATTCACGCAAAGCATTTAGCGATCATTATATGGCGTATGCAAATGCGTTTGCTGGTCAAGATGCCTTAGTTTGTTATGCCACAAAAGCCAACAGTAACATTGCTGTGCTAAATGTTTTGGCAAAATTAGGTGCTGGTTTTGACATAGTATCGGTGGGCGAATTAGAGCGAGTTTTAAAAGCGGGGGGCGACCCAAGCAAAGTAGTATTTTCTGGGGTGGCAAAAACTGCCGACGAAATGCGTCGCGCATTAGCCGTCGGTGTGCATTGCTTTAACGTAGAAAGTGCAGCCGAACTAGAGCGTTTAAACGACGTAGCGATAGAGATGGGAGTAAAAGCACCCATTTCATTGCGAGTGAATCCAGATGTAGACGCACAAACACACCCTTATATTTCTACGGGTTTGAAAGAAAATAAATTTGGTGTAGACATCGACGTAGCAAAAGAAGTGTATGCCCGAGCTAAGCAATTACCTGGTCTTGAGATAAAAGGGGTAGATTGCCACATTGGTTCGCAGCTGACACAGCTAGACCCATATTTAGATGCACTAGATCGTGTATTGAATCTAGTGGATGCTTTGCAGCAACAAGGAATTGAACTTGAGCACATTGATTTAGGTGGTGGTTTAGGCGTTACCTACGATGACGAAGTGCCGCCAACACCACAAGATTTTGCCGATGCTATTCTGCCTAAGCTTGCAGGCCGTAATTTAAAAATTATTATGGAACCAGGCCGTTCTATTGCAGCCAACGCCGGTATTTTTGTTACTCAGGTAGAGTTCTTAAAAAGTAATGGTGATAAAAACTTTGCTATTATTGATGGCGGCATGAACGATTTAATTCGTCCGGCTTTGTACAGTGCTTTCCAACGTATTGTTGAAGTTCAGCCACGTACCAATACCGATAAAAAAGTATACGATGTAGTTGGCCCAGTATGTGAGACGGGTGACTTTTTAGGAAAAGATCGTGAGCTAGCTATTTTACCTGGTGATTTCTTAGCGGTTAAAAGTTCGGGCGCATACGGTTTTGCCATGGCGTCTAACTACAACACCCGTAACAAGCCTGCTGAGATTATGGTAGACGGAGATCAGGCGCATTTAATTCGTCGTCGTGAAACCATTGCTGATCAATTAAGCGCTGAAAGAATTATTGCGGACTAACCTAGGTAGAATTAAATGTTATTAAAATTTAGCAAGATGCACGGCCTAGGCAACGACTTTATGATTGTTGACTTAGTGACACAGCATTTTGCATTTCGACCAGAGTTAATTCGTAGTTTAAGTGACCGCCAATTTGGAATCGGTTTCGATCAGCTGTTAATTGTTGAAACGCCAAGTAATCCTGATGTAGATTTTCGCTATAGAATTTACAATGCCGACGGCGGCGAAGTAGAGCAGTGTGGTAATGGTGCTCGTTGTTTTGCGCGTTTTGTTCATGACGCGAGATTAACGGCGAAAAACCCTATTAAAGTTGAAACAAATTCAGGCATCATTGAGCTCAAGTTAGAAAATAATGACGACGTTACAGTGAACATGGGTAAAGCCAGATTCACACCAAGTGATTTACCGTTTATAGCTACAAGCCAACAAGACAAATACACTATTTCAGCGCCATTGAACGAAGGTGAATATGAATGTGTGATTGGTGCGGTTTCTATGGGGAACCCACATGCTGTTATGTTGGTAGAAGATGTAGAAAGCGAAATAGTGAACCAGCTAGGCCCGCAAATTGAAAGCCATGCAGCGTTTCCTAAAAATGTTAACGCCGGTTTTATGCAAATTGATAGCCGTAGCGAGATTACGTTGCGTGTTTATGAACGTGGGGCAGGTTGGACATTAGCTTGTGGTACAGGTGCGTGTGCCGCCATGGTCACGGCTCATAAATGGGGCCTAGTTGAAGACCAAGTTAAAGTAAATTTACCGGGTGGCTCACTGGTTATTAAGTGGGACGGTGAGGGCGATGTAATAATGACAGGCCCAGCCACAAGAGTTTTCGAAGGTCGCATCGCGGTCTAACTTTACAGTATGAATAAAAACAAGAAGGTTACACAATGGAACAGCACAAGAATCAGCTAAATGAGCGCGAAGTGGCTGCATTTTTGAAGCAAAGCCCTGACTTCTTTCGAAAATTTCCTGACATTGTTGCGCAGTTAGATATTCCTCACGAGACTGGTGGAGCTATTTCGTTAGTCGAGCGTCAGTCGAAAATTTTACGTGATAAAAATAATGAACTGCATGACCGACTAAAGCAGCTGGTTGAAAACGCACGTCGCAATGATCGTTTGTTTGAGCAAACTCGGCGTTTAACACTAGATTTACTAGACGCGCAAACGATCGAAGAAGTTGAGCAGGCGTTACAAGAAAGTATGAACCTAGTATACGGCGTAGACTACGCTTGTATTACCTTGTTTGTTCCTGCTATGAATATGCAGGCCGTTATCGAAGTAGAAATGCAGCATCAAATGATCAGACATTTTGGTCGCAAGCAAGCAATTGTAGGTCAGCTGTCTGATGATCAAATGGAATTATTCTTTTATCCAAATTCAAGAGTCGGATCTATGGCCGCTTGTTTATTGAAAAATGAATTGGGAATCGTGGCGTTGGGCCATAAAGAAGATGAGTACTTTAAATCCAATATGGATACATTATTTTTAGATTATGTTTCTGAAATTGTCAGTCGCCGCTTAGATATTTTATTATAATTATGCAATTTGACAGTTCCACAATTAATACTTTAAGTTTCGATTTAGACGACACTCTGTGGAGTGGCAAGCAAGTTATTATTAAAGCTGAAAAGGCTATGCAACAATGGATGCTAGAACACACTCCAGAAGTCTTCGAGCAATTTTCTAAAGAAGCTTTGCAAGCACATAAAATAGCGTTTATTAACAGTAACCCGCATTTAAGAAACAAACTTACCGACGCTCGAAAAGAATATTTATCAACGTTATTCTCGCAGCTAAAATATCCAGATTATAAATCTAAAGCCATCGATTGTTTTGATATTTTTTATCAAACGCGCCAACAAGTTGAATTATTTGATGGTATTACAGAAGCGCTTAACAGACTTAAACAAGAATTTCGTTTGGTAGCTATTACCAATGGTAACGCCGATATTAATTTGACAGGTTTAGGCAATTACTTTGAGTTTTGTTTAAACGCTGAAGATTTTTCAACACCAAAACCTCATCCAGAAATATTTGAAGCGGCACTGTCACAATTGCAAATACAGCCTGAGAATTGTCTGCACATAGGTGATCACCCAAATCATGATATGTTAGGCGCATATGACTTGGGGATTAAAACTTGTTGGTTAAAAGATGGCACTCGCCAGTGGGATCAAACGTTTAAAGCAGATATAGAAATTAGCCATGTAAGTGAATTGCTGCCTTTATTAATCTCATCGTAATTTAGCTTATTTAGTCAGCCATTGCCAAGCTTGACCTAATCTTTCATAAAAAGCCGTTTCACTTTTTTGTAATCCTTGCGCGTTAAACATCCAGGTTGTATTGCGATGCTCAAGCGTTAAATGATTACTGGGTGCTGGAA
>JAWUVO010000073.1:0-9701 GCA_034112325.1 Bermanella sp.
GGCAGGTAGTTGAAGGTATTGGTAAATTTGCAGCAAAGCCACCGCGTTTACAGCCTGATAATATTATCGCGTCTGCGTTCACCCTAGACGACTAGTACTAGGGTTATGAATTTTTTATAAATAATTATTGAAACAAGCTCCTCACACATTACCCCAATAACTTTATTAAAATTGGATTACAATATGAGCGAAAAACATCGTTAAAAGTATGCAAGGTTAAAACTAAATGACGATTCTATGCGAACTTTGTATGACCTGATCGATATCTACAATGGTCAGCTGTACATTGAAACTCCCTCGACAGATACCGATGTAATAATCTAGGCCGATGAATTTAAGCAAATGCTATGTGAAAATCATACTTAAGCGTATTAGTCGTCGTATTGACTAAAGGATAAGGAATGCAGGTGATTCCAGTAGGCTAAAATTTAGCAGCCTATAATGAGCAGTTATATCGACCTACCCCAACAATTTCGATCTCTGCTTTACTGCTGCTCTTATCGTGGAGGTTTTCTAGCCCTAACACCACTTGGCGTTTTCCTGCCATACTTTTAATTCGAATAAACGTCGTTTTATAATTCGCCGACGCTTGTATTTCTTTAATCATGACGGTACTCACCACTTTTTCGGGGCCTTTTTCATTCCATTTTACCCACTGCAAATATACCTCGTCACGTTTATTGGTGCGGGCAATCACCAGCCTTAGCTGGCCTGAATCATTGCCTGCTTTCCACGGCCCAACCCCCTTAACATCGTAAAGAGAGGCTGGCAGTTTGTATATATCATCAAGATGCTGAGGCGCTTTAGACTTCTGTGAGTAAGACAACCCAGACCAAGTAAATAACAAGGTTAAAATTATAATAAAACGAGCCATAGTCACTCCATAGCTTTAATCAATATAGAATTAATAGAAGTTTAGCAGTCATGGCAAAAAGCGCTCAATATGTCTATAAACAAGCTAACCAGTGGTGTGCAAATAGCTTACAATCAAAATCTAATAGCAAAGCAAGCTTACCCATTCAATGAAGACCAAGTTAATAACCCCTAAAGGCTTTCAAGCGCTTAAAGATGAGCTTGAACATCTATGGCGGGTATATCGGCCAGAAATTACTAAAAAAGTCACATGGGCCGCCAGTCTTGGGGATCGCAGTGAGAATGCCGACTACAAAGAAAACAAACGTATTTTAAGGCAAATAGACAGTCGTGTGCGGTTTTTAAGTAAGTGTGTAGAGCAATTAACGGTTGTCCATTATTCGCCAGAGCAAGCTGGTAAGGTATTTTTTGGCGCTCATGTGGAAGTTGAGGATGACGACGGTAATATAAAGCAGTTTCAAATAGTGGGCCCAGAAGAAATCTATAACAGCAGTAATATATCAATCGACAGCCCAATGGCCAGAGCGTTGTTATCTAAAGAGGTGGGCGATGATGTGCTGGTAAAAACACCTAGCGGCCCACAACAATGGTATGTTAATAACATTTTTTATGATGGTTAAATGTATTTTTTAAATTTAACTCTTGCTCGTAGCATGCATTTATCGTCTAAACTTACTTATCATAAGACACGTTTACCATTTCCCTATAGATCCGCAGGCGTTTATGTTAGTTAATTTCGATTTAAGCCAAGAGATTGAAAAGTTTATATTATCGAATCCTATTACTCGAGAATATGACATAATTCGTCATTTACAATCTATCAATCGCATTCCTTCCACCGCTTTAAGTCATTCGCTTTCTATGTTTCGCTGCCATTTTTTAATTTTTAATGCGTTGTATCGACTTCAATTAAAAACCCACATTCATCAAACATATTCTTTAGATATTTCCAGCATTAAAATTTCAGTAACAAACTATGCACCCGAATATTTAGACAAGCAACCACAACAAAACCATCCCTCTGAGCATAGAAACAATGCATTATCACATTTCTATTTAGATATAAATAATGTGATGAAAGCCACCGAGCAAGATGTAAATCGTTTACTTGATCAGTTTTGGAACAGTTATTTTAACAATGACCAAAAACAAAATGCGTTAAAGGTTTTAGGCCTATGTGAACCGATTGACTTTATTGCTATAAAAAAGCAATATCGTCGCCTAGCGATGAAACATCACCCCGACCGAGGCGGCGATGGGAATCAACTTATTAAGGTTCATCAGGCCATGCAATGTTTAGAAATGTATTACGTTTAAGTGCTGTTCTAGCTTTATTATTTAATGTTATTACTGTTAATGCCAAACAATTTAGTCACGGCGCAATCCTTCAATATCACCACGTGAACACCAACACTCCTGCTGTCACTAGTATAAGCCCTGATTTATTTGAACAACATTTGGAGCTCATTCATCAACAAGGCTTTTTGGTCATTCCATTAGACGTAATGATTCATAATATAAAGCAGGGAATACCGTTTGAACGTAAAGTGATTGCCATTACATTTGATGACAACTATCGGTCAATTTATGATAACGCGTTTCCGTTACTAAAAAAACGCAGACTACCTTTTACTATTTTTGTTAATCCAAAGTCTATCAGTTCAAATAATGATTCTAAGCTTACCTTGTCATGGGATCATTTATCAGAAATGAAGCGTCACGGTGCGACCATTGCAAACCATACTCAAAGCCACGACCATCTTTTGCAAAAGCTAGCTAATGAAACACAGCCGCAATGGAAGAGCAGAATCAAACAAGACATTTTATCGGCTCAAAAACAATTAGAACAAGAATTAGGCGATGCACCAAAATGGCTAGCCTACCCTTATGGGGAATTTGATACACATTTAAAGGCATTGTTAACTGAGGTAGGTTACTTAGGATTCTCCCAGCAATCGGGCCCCATCAGTGAAACCACCAACTGGCAAGCGATCCCTAGATTTCCGGCTTCTGGTGTTTATTCTAACCTGACAACGCTGACCACAAAAATAAACAGCCTAGCGTTTCACATACACTCTGAAAGCCCTGCCAGTGAACTGCGTATTGCAGGCAGCCCAATGCCTGCAATAGAAATAGTGGTTGATAGCCACAATGTTATTGATTCACAAGTAGCGTGTTATTTTTATGGGGAGAAAATATATTCAGAGTCAGAGATCAGAGGTGATAATTTAATTATTACCGCCCAGTTTGAAGGGTCTATTCCGTTTGGTAGAAGCCGATACAACTGCACGGCCCCCAGTAAAGATGGTCATTATTTTTGGTATTCCATGCCTTTCATATCAACCAACGAACAAGGTCAGTGGCAAGACTAGATGGTGGTTTTTTCGGTGGATAAATAATTTTTTGTACACTGCTTAATTTGATCAGCAAGTAGTTGCGTCGCCTGGCCACTTATATTTTTATTGGCGTAAACTAAAAATAATGTGCCTTGTTTTTTGTATTCTACATCAAGCTCAATAACCTTCAGTTTGCCTGCCTGCACCAATTCGTATGCCTCGTGAACAGGGATCCAAGAAAAACCTAGCCCCGCAGTCAAAAAAGCTCTGGCACTCTCAAAATTACTGACTGTCCAGCGTAAGTTAGAGCCTAACCAGCCTGCATCTCTATTTTGCTTAATTCCCGAGTCTTTGATGACAATGTGAGTATGCTGAGTTAAATCGTCCATGGTGACTTTTCGATCTAACTTGTGCAATTGGTGATCGGGGTGAGCCACCGCCACTAGATTGATGTCCATTAATTTCTCTCCCATAAAACCAGGAGGAACAGTGGGCCCAATGGCTAACTCTACTTTTCTTTCTAATAATGCTTCAGACACACCTGACAGCACTTCCTCTCTAATCACTACCTTGCAGCCCTTACTACCCGGTAAAAACTGTTTATATGCATTAATTAAAATACTTTTAGGCAAAATAGCATCAACGGCTATTTTAACCTCAGCTTCCCACCCTTGACCCAGATTGTCGGCTATTTGTTCAAGTTCTAGGGCTTGCTCTATTAACGATCTAGAGCGCTGTAATAACGCCTGCCCTGCCGCTGTTAATACGGCCTTACGCCCATCTATATGCAGTAACTCCATTCCAAGCTGATCTTGTAATTTAGATACGGTATAGCTAATAGACGACTGACTTTTATGCAGAGCCTCGGCTGCTTGAGCATAGCCCCCGTGGTCAACCACAGCTTGCAGGGTTCTCCACTGGTCTAATGTAACTTTAAGAGCGCGCATATTTCGAATTCTATTTAACAACCTGTTATACTGACAGCATAATTCAGTGTGCCGACACATTACAAGTAAAGCGATCTTAACTATGACAACACTTGCCGCATTAAACGAAGATCAACTAGAAACCTTAGCTATCTTTTTAGAAGACCATGCCGAATCTAACGAAGGGTTAGATTTTTTTGCATTACATGGATTTTTGACGGCCAACGCAGTGGGCCCAAACCCATTAGACTGGGATCAGGTATTAGACTTTACTTTTAATGGCACGGTAAGTTGGGAAAGCAAACAACAAGAAACTGAAATCTGTGAGTCCATTGCAATTCTTCAGAAAGAAATCATTGAGCTAGTTGAGTCAGGCCAAACCTTTCCCGTTCCTTGCGAGTTAAATGTAGAAGCCGACGAAGACGACGAAGGCGCACCTTTAGAAAGCTGGGCGGTTGGTTTTATGCTGCTTACGTTAGAACAAACGGATGCTTGGTATGGAAAATACGAAGTGAATGCCGCCGAACTGCTGTTCCCTATTCTATATGCGTCGGGACTAAATGCAGAAGATGAAGCGTTTGCCGATATTGACGAAGACGATCAGCTTAGCAAACAAGTATGCGCAAGCATTCCTGATAATGTTATTGATTTGTTTTTAATGTATCACGGTGAATAATTTAACATGGATACAAGATTGTTAGGGCGATATCCATTCTCGATCGCCCGTATTCACTTATACTGCCTTATCCTTACCCCTAGCGCCTTGCAGGCCACCCGTATGTATAAGCAGTATTCTACTGCCCGCTTTAAAAAAGCCCTTACCAGCTAAATCTAAAACGCCAAACAGCGCTTTGCCAGTGTACACATGCTCAAGTGGCAGCGAGTGAGTTTGATTAACGTGCTCAATAAAAGCATCCAGCTTTTCTGACGTTTTTGCATACCCACCAAAATGATAATCGGTGTTAATAGACCAACTTGCTTGGGGACTTTTAACACCAGACACCTCTAACTTACTCAACCAGCCCTGCACTTCTTCTTGCATCCAGCTAGCGCCTTTTAATACCGCCATACCCAGTACATGAATATGCGAGTCAGCTTGATGAATAATCCCAGATACAGTGGTTCCAGTTCCACAAGCGCACACAATATAATCGAATTGAGACTGATCTACTCCAGCTAATATTTTTGCCGCCCCTTGAACACCTAATAAGTCACAGCCTCCCTCAGGAATGATATAAGCATTTTCATAACCAGCCAAAATTTTCTGAATAGTGACCGACTGATCTTTATTTTTGTAATCTTGCCTGCTAACCGGCTCTATTATCATGCCCCAATCTGTGCAGTCTTTTAACGTTGGGTTAAGTGGTAAAAGCTGTTCGCCACGAATAATAGCAACACTATTAATTCCAAGTTGCTTAGCGGCATAAGCGCTAGCATGCACATGATTACTATAAGCACCACCAAACGTTATTATGGTATTAACGCCTAGCTGCTTACATTTTTCTAAATGATAAAACAACTTAAATAGCTTATTGCCACTTACCACATCATGCTGCATATCATCACGTTTTACAGATAGAGTTATACCGGCCCGTGACAGACTAGAAGTATATAATGGAATAATTGGAGTTTGCTTAAGTTGCATTGCCAAGCTGTATTAAATAACAAAGGCGGTAGTCTGAACCGTTATAGAACAACTGGCAAGTCATGGAAGTATTACAAACAAAAACTTTAACTGAATAGCGCTAAGGCTTATGTTTATTGCAATATATATCAATATCAAAATCAAAAATAACTGGGTCAGCAATAACCACAATAGGCTCGTCACACATACTGCAATGAGATCGGTTTTCGTGTTTTAACCAGCGGCTATAGTGAAGTTTACTTATATGAATTTGATTAGTTGCATAGGCAATAGGATCGTCTAAATAATCTACTAATTGATCTGGTTTAATATTAACGTGACCAATACCATGGTAATGGGCCACACTGATCATATCTTGCGCAGACATTTTTCCAGTAATCGCCTCAATAGTATTAACATCGTATTCATCATTAATTTCTCTATCGTCTATCCACTGGTTATTTTCTGTACCATTACTTTCAGACTTAATTTTTAAACGTAATCTTTCATTACTTAATTTTAACTCACGATTCTTCATACTCAGCATTTCGTTTTGCCTACGTAAAACCTGTAAGTCGACCTTATTTTCTAACACTTTAGCTGGGGCAGTATCAACGGTTTGAGGTTTAGCTGAATTAAGTAATCGCTCGTTTAATAAACGTAGTTGCTCTGTCTCTTGCTGAAGCTGTTGCAATTGATTTCGATAAGAAGCTGACTCATTCCTAAAATCGCGACACAACTGACCAATAGTTTTTGAATTTTCTTGAAGTTCTTCTTCACTACCCTAGGTAAAATTTAGTACCTGTCTAGAACCGTCAAGCTTGGCTAAATAACCTTCTAAAGATTTTTTAATAGCACTAAAATGATTCGCGCCTGGGTCCCATAAACTATCTTGATATAGTGATATAGCACACTGACTACGACACGATAACCGAATACGGCCTCCGCCTAAATTTGGACCTCGGCTGGCTGTATTAGCAAGCTGCTCTAATGGCAAGCGCCAACCTTCAATACAATAGCCATGTAAATTTAAAGGAAGAATGAATAAAACAATAGATTGTATTACGTGACTTTGATTAGCCAAAACGTAAGCGGCATATACCTGCCCTTGTCTATTTTCTAGAGGGCGCTCTAAGTCAACGACCATTTCAAATTCATCCGTCGTTAAAATATCTGTTATAACCTTTCCTTCAAACAGACAATAAGACGCAATCTGCCTTGGCATAACACTGGATTTTGATAGTTTTTGCACGCCGCCAACCATATCGTTCACCTTTATAAGAGCATGAGTCTAGGTCAGAAGACACTGATAGATTGTGACTAATTTATCATTACAGGTTCATTATTTGCTTATTTATTAATATAGTGAGGACCATCACAAATATTAAATTTCAGTTAGATAATTAAAAAATTTAAGCTATGTAAAATATTTCAAGCCACAAGCTAAAAAGCCACAAACTAAACAGTAATAAAATATAAAAATATCAAAAATAATACCACTGCTATAGATTCTATACCTTATAGATTGTGTCGCCTTGGCTGGCAGATTGAGCGATTATTTTTAACCTTAACTAGCATACACAATAAATTTCCTGTTATTATTTAGCCGTATCCCAGATGAACAAATAACTAACCTTTTATGACAATTCTAACTAATAAACATTGCACCTCAATGGTCCACTCGTGAAACTTGGCGATATATCGGTTAGCTACGCCCGAGGCCTGCTAAATGCCGTTAAAGAACTGGGTGGCGACTCTGACACTCTTCAACACCAATTTAGCCTGTCGGACAATAAGCTAGGTCAACCCGACGGTCGAATTAGCATTGCTAGGTATATGCGCTTAGGGTTTAGTGGTATCGAGTTAACAGGTAGACCCGACCTGGGATTAGAAATGGGTAAAGGCGTTAAAATTCCTTTTTTTGGCCTAACAGGTTTTTTGGCCATGACAGCTAAAGATGTTGAAGCGGCGTGTAAAGTTATGTCTTATTACGAACGACTTACCAGTACCAACTGCCGTGGACAATCTAGTTACTATTTAGAAGATGGGAAAGGGGTTGCGCAATTTTACTCAATTAGCCCCTACAACGAATACAACTTGTTTGTGGTTGATGCCGTATTGGCATCACAGTTTAAAGTTATTGAGTGGTTATGTGGTAAAGCCGAAGCAGTAGAACGCATAGAAGTTGAGTTTGAAGCACCCTCTTATGCTGCTGCCTACGAAGAATTTTTTAAATGTCCGGTTTTATTTGGTCAGCAGCGTAATGCTCTTATTATTAAACCCGAAGCAAGGACATGGGGATTATTGCAACACGATAAAAATGCGTTTTTAAATCTTAAACGTATTTGCGATGAGCAACTTATAAAAGCCAACCGAGATCGCTCACTGAGCGAAAAAGTTATGGATGAAATAAGCCCGCTTTTAGAAGGTCAAACCCCAAGCATTGAACAGGTATCAGACAGTCTAGGAATGCCTCCTTGGACGCTTAGACGAAAGCTGCAAGATCAAAACACCTCATTTCAAGTACTTTTAAACGACACACGTAAAAGCCTCTCAGAAAGTTACATGAAAGATACTGACCTGGCGATTGGAGAAGTAGCGTACTTACTTGGGTTTTCGTCTCCTACTGCGTTTCAAAGAGCGTTTAAACGCTGGACCGAACAATCGCCAGGGCAATTTAGAAAAGAACATCGATCGGCCGTTTAATGGATACCCACGATCACGAGTAATGCAAACGTTCTCGTGTGTCACCAGTCAGTAAACGCCACGATAAACCACAGGCAGTAGGGATTCTGTTTAATTAAACTATTTAATATAAGCGATTAAAAATACTTGGTGGGATATTAATCAGTCCCTAATTAATATTTTAGGGCTGATTGAGAACATCTAAATAGAGCATTTAGTTGTTTATTACATTTTCTGTTTATAGCGTGTAACAACTAAACAAATTAACTCAGCTGTTATAGCTCAGTTGCATCGTCTGATTCGTCGTCGTCAAAATCGTTACAATCTAGTAGTAGTTCTTCTTCGTAGTCACTCATATGTTTTGTCCTCCAAGACATTTTCATACTCCATATGGCCCATGCCATAAAAGTAAGCTTAGTGTATCTACGGCAGAATTTACAAAATAGATGTGACAATTATGTTAAATAAACTGTTTGTATGAGGGAAATTGAAAAAATAACAGATATTTAGGATATCTAGGATATTTAGGATTTTTAAGGTTTTGAACAATGCTCTGAACGAGCTAAGAAAAAAGTGGCGGACTGGACGAGACTCGAACTCGCGACCCCCGGCGTGACAGGCCGGTATTCTAACCAACTGAACTACCAGTCCACTCAATGATACATGCGTATCGGTCTGATGCTTTCACATCTCATTACTGGGTAAAAGTAATGGTGGGTGATGACGGGATCGAACCGCCGACCCCCTCCTTGTAAGGGAGGTGCTCTCCCAGCTGAGCTAATCACCCGCTGAAACTCATTTTACATCTGATAGGATGATCTAACAATGCATAAGCAAGGTTAAATAAAAATGGCGGACTGGACGAGACTCGAACTCGCGACCCCCGGCGTGACAGGCCGGTATTCTAACCAACTGAACTACCAGTCCACATTGTTATGTTTTTGATTCAGCCAATTTAAGAGTCATCTTAAAATTGGTGGGTGATGACGGGATCGAACCGCCGACCCCCTCCTTGTAAGGGAGGTGCTCTCCCAGCTGAGCTAATCACCCAATCAAAAAGCATATTCACTATTAATTTAGTTGCCCTTATTAACAATGCTCATTCACATCTGAGAGATGGCAACTTAACGTTTTGCTAAACGACCCTTTATACTTTGTGTAAAAGTGGCGGACTGGACGAGACTCGAACTCGCGACCCCCGGCGTGACAGGCCGGTATTCTAACCAACTGAACTACCAGTCCTCTACTACTCGCTTG
>JAWUVO010000074.1:0-33385 GCA_034112325.1 Bermanella sp.
ACGTCTTTAATATCAGTAATGGCTTCGCCACGGCCTAAACGGTGGGCCACGTCTATAAGCGCACGCTCGGCATTGCCATAAAACAACATGTCGGCGGTGCAATCTAACAATACGCTGCCACGAATACGGTCTTGACAGTAATCGTAGTGGCTTAAACGACGTTCTCTGGCTTCAAGGACACCAACAATTATAGGCACTTCTTTTTTGTATATTTCACGTAATTTTTGCGTGTAAACGGTTACTGCGCGATCAGGGCGTTTACCACCTACATTACCTGGTGTATAGGCATCATCGTGGCGTACTCGCTTGTCGGCGGTATAACGGTTAATCATGCTGTCCATGTTGCCAGCTGAAACCCCGAAAAATAAATTAGGCTTGCCCAGTGCCTTAAAACTTTCTAGATCGGCCCAGTCTGGCTGGCAAATTAGCCCTACTCTAAAACCTTGCGCTTCTAGGGTACGACCAATTACCGCCATACCAAAGCTAGGATGGTCTACATAGGCGTCGCCGCAAATAATGATTACATCGCAGCTGTCCCAACCTAGTTGGTCCATCTCTTGTTTACACATAGGTAAAAACGGCGCGGATTTATAATTGTCGCGAAACTTAGCAAAAGTGCGAATATCTTGCGGCAAAGCCTGAACAGACGGCGCCTTTTTTGGGGTTGCGGGCATAGGTTTTAGTACTAATAAATAATGAGCGAATTGTACGCTCATATGGGGTAATTAAAAACCACCTTAAAAATATGGGCTTTGGGGGTTTGGACCTAATTTGTTTATATATGACTAGAACAACATGGATACCAGATAGTTAGTGCCTAACTTCTGATAAGACGATAGTTGCCCGCCTTACTCGCTGATAATTTCGTCTTATCTCGCGCACGCGGGTATCCACCAAACCTCAGCTAACAGCAATATCCATAAACCTCAGGCATAAAAAAAGCCACCTGCTGAAACCGCAGGTGGCTTTGATCGTTTAAGCATTCAAACAATGCTTAAACTGGGTCATATTAGTGACCGTAGATTTTAAGAGTAGTACCAGACATGTTTAAGTTATCGATTGCGATTGAACCGAAAGAACGGGCAACACCACCAATCTCACCAATACTTAGATCCATGGACACATCTATGTTGAAGTCAGTTAGAATAACGATTAGAGCGTTATTCACTTCAACATCACCTTCAGTCAGGCTAGAGTAGCTAGCAGAACCACTACCAATAGTCATTGCAACAAATGCCATGTTAGTAGCGTTTTGCTCATTGGCAGAAGCATTAATCGCAGCAGCTAGTACACCAACATTAGCAGTAATTGCAGCAGCAGTTGTACCAGCATCATTAGTGATTGCTGCAGCTGTATTAGCTGTTGCTATTTCAGCGTCTGTTGGATTAGCTGGATCAACTGCAGTTAATATAGAAGCATCATATGCTGCTTGACTAACCTGAGCATTTGCAGCAGCAGTGATTGAAGTATCTGCAACAACAACAGAAGGAGCGGCAGCAGCACCGTTAATCAATCCAGCTAAAGTAGCGGCATCAGCAGTCAAAAGTGGGGCTGAAGCTGCTTCTGCATCAACTTGGCTGAGGCCACCAGTCATATTAGCTGCAACGGATTGCGAATAAAATGCATTACGAACGTCTTGCTGGTAATCACCACCAGAAAGCAAAGGCATAGAATCTTGACCGATTTTAAGATTAGAAATACCAAGACCAATTACGTCTACATCTAAGTTACCTGAAGTCATTTCAAAGTAAGCTTTAACGCCAATCAAATCAACGCCAGATTGGTTGTTAATAGTTACATCGTAGGACCAAGGTTACCAGCAATGTTAATGTCAGAAGCGATGTTAGCCGTCACGCCAGAGGCTGAAACAGCATCTATGTGTAAACCGAAGTCAACAGGGTTTAGACCACCTAGACTTGCAGACTCATCAGTACCACCAAGATGAATAACAACACCTTCATTTTCATCTACATCGATTTCGATAACTAAATCTTGCAAACGATCGCTATGGGGTCAATGCTGTGCTTCCACCATCAAACGCAATAACAAGGTTACCTGCGTTGCCGGTTTCGGCGCCGTCTGTATCAGTATAAGTGAAGGTGTCGATAGTGATTGCAGTATCAAGTTCGATAGAGATACCGGCTTGACCTGTCATTTCACCTAAAAGGGAATCGTCGATAGAAGTCATTTCTGCTTGGGCGAAAGGCGCTGTAGCGATCGCAGTTACTAGCGCTAATTTTTTAAAAGTTTTCATGTGTGCCTCCATTTATTTTATTATTATTTCAGGCTGGGCCTGAGTATTGTGACTAATTTGCTAAGGCCAATTTATTTCAATTTGATTTTTGATCGACATTAAGTTCGAACATACCGACACTAACATCATGCTTTTTAATGATTGCGAAAGAATACAAATCTTGTCGCTGCCCCAGTTTAAAAGCTCCACCCTTCAGAGCGCGCATAAATACCTCATTGATATCTTTCTCTAAGCGCTCTTTTTATGTTTTGGACTTTCAGCTATAACTTCTGCGTTAATGGTCGCGGCGGCGAACAAAAAAGGCAGGCTGATCAATACGGCTTTTAGAGATTTGAATATCATTTTTATTATTTTTCTATTTCTAAACGGTGGATGAATCCTAACCCGCACAGGTTGCCCTGCACATAGTTTGTTTCCCTTAGATTTACAATTAATTACATTTTCATTCTAAGGGATTACAAGATCAACCATCCAACTGATCAACTGACAGGCAATACACAGTAAAAGTACTAAATAACCTAAAAACCAATCATATAGAGTATTAAAAAAAATTTATATTCTATTTTGAAATAAAAAGACAAAAATCCACACAAACTATATTGGTAAATATGTTTATGTTGATAGCCTTACAAGAGATCAGTGGGTAATAATGAAACACCCCGTTGTTACCTGTGTAAAAAAACATAGATAAAACAGTATAGTGTCACCAATTGTAGCTATAAACCCTAAGTAAGACTCTTATAAGATATTGATTTAGTTGGAGTTTTTATGGTCCAAAGACATAGATTCGTACCACTAAGACTTGGGTGTAACTTGAAGCAATCGCTCACGGTGTGAGCTCCTACGGGGTAAGCTTTTGTGCATAGCTTGGGATAATCATACGATTTACTGGATGGGGAAAATGTAAATATGTGAGTATAAAAGGAGCAGTTGTAAAAGCATGAAGGTGTAAAAAATAAATGGTATCCCGTAGGGGAGTCGAACCCCTGTTACCGCCGTGAAAGGGCGGTGTCCTAGGCCTCTAGACGAACGGGACACAATAAGATTTTTAAGTTATAGGCCGAACTTAAAAAAATTGGTGGAGCCTAGCGGGATCGAACCGCTGACCTCAACACTGCCAGTGTTGCGCTCTCCCAGCTGAGCTAAGGCCCCACACACATCAATGTTCAATTGGGTATGAACTAACAGCAGGCTGCTAAGATGTGGCGTGCATTATACGGATAGATATAGCTTTGTCACCCCTTTTGGATATTTTTTTGCGAATAAAAACAAGCTGTTAGGGTATTTGGCCAGTGAACGATTACTAAGATGCGGTTCGTGCAGTTAAGCCCTACTTTACTAATTGGGAGGCCTTGGCTATTTGTACCTCGGCTAATGCCGACTTCATGCTTTTGCGCCAATGACTATCGGCCTGCTCACTGGTCGCTATATTATCTTGACTGTGGTCCATAACCACTGGCAAATCTAACGCTAGCCAGGTGAAATAGCCGTCTTTAAAATAGTGAACATTGTCATAACCCCATGCTACGGCTAAAAATGTGGCCACGGCACTGCGATAGCAATGGGCGCTGTTGCAGTAGATCACGATTGGAATATTACGATCTAGGGTTTCAATTAGGTATAAATCATTAAACCCTCGTTTTAAATCTAAGTGCACTGCACTGCGAATATGTCCTAGTTGAAACTCAAACTGCTCTCTTACGTCAATAAAAGTAGCCCCTTTTTCAAATAAACTAAGCGCTTGGTAGGCATCAATGGTTTTTGCACCCTTTATCCCTTGAATCTCTTCAGCATTTGACAGCGAGCTAGCACTTAGAGCAAACAATAATACAAATATAATTCGGAACACGGCCCTTCTCCATTTACTTCCTTAAATTTGAGTATAGGACGAGATTTAGCAAAGGCTTGGAATAATTGGGTGCAAGACTTGAAAGTATTATAGCCATTTGTAGCTAAAACAGATTTGACAATAATTAAATGTAGGAGCCCACCCCGTGGGCGATTAACTGTAGGAGGCCACACCGTGGGCGATTAACTGTGGCCGATTAACCCAACCAATCAATGCATACCCATTTTATTCAGTGATAACAGAACTTCTGCTTCGCCATAACTAAAGCCACAGCTACTAACAAGATCGTTTTCTGACGCGCCCATTTGTATTAAACGGTTAGCTTGATCATAAGAGGGATGTTCAGATTTAGTATTTAAAATAGCGTACTGCTTTTTAAGTACTGAATTTAACCGACGTTCTGTTTCTAAGACTTTTTGTCCCATGCCCACAGCACTTTTTGATAACGCGCGATTGTCTTCTTGTAATCGTTGATTAATTTTAACTTGCAGTCGTTTCTGCTTAGTCAGTGCTTGGCCATTTTTAATAGATAATACCAGTGCAAGTAACGATGCAGCCGAGGCGCACAACATGACAATACTAGACACGTCTAAAATTAATATAGATTCCAACATAATGACTACTCGCAGTTACCAAACATTAAATTAGCTTTGGCAGGGTTTATTAGTTTTATTTTTACCTACGCTACTAACAAAATAGCGCAGGTATTTAACTGCTTATTTAATTTATATCTTTAAAGGTGGCAACGATTAAAAGTCGCTGAGTTCGGCCCACTCTCCATCTGACATCATCTTTTCAAGATCAACCAAAATAAGCAGTTCTTTGTTTTTATGACAAACACCCTGAATAAATTTGGCGGTTTCTTCATTGCCCACGTTTGGTGTGGTTTCAATTTCCGATTGACGTAAATACACAACCTCTGCCACTGCATCAACTAATATACCCACCACTTGATTCTCTGTTTCGATAATCACAATACGGGTTTGGTCATTAGTTTCAGTTTGCATGAGCCCGAAGCGCAAGCGTGTATCAATTACCGTAACAACGTTACCGCGTAAGTTGATTATGCCTAACACATACGGTGGTGCACCGGGTACAGGAGCCACTTCGCTATAGCGGAGTACTTCTTGTACTTGCATTACATTGATGCCATACGTTTCGTTATCTAAACGGAACGTGACCCACTGCAACATGGGATCTTCAATAGCCCCTTTTGCTTCATAGGTACTCATCGTGTCTTACTCCTATTTACGTCGATTTCCAGCTATTAAGATCTGGCAATCCGTCAAATTCATAACAGTCCTTGTTATGAGTTTAGACTAGAGCAGATTGCGTGCCAGTCGGAAACGAAATGATTTTAAATATATTTGCTGGCGTCAGCTTTCACGCGCCTTTAGTGATTAATTACTAATTGATTTTTGCTATTTCCAAACAATAATCAACGATATTTAGACCCATTACCCAAGTTATATCAGCTATCTGAGTTTAAAATATCTACCAAATTATCCACGTGTATAAGGGCGCACATATGCTCTATAACGGTTCCCGATAGCCACTGACGCTTACCATTGTTAGAGCGCCACTTAACCTGGTCTGGCTCTATTCTTACCGTGGAGTAAACCTGCTTGCAGGCCAGTGTCCATTTACTTCGTTGTAACTGAATTAAAAAGGCAAAACCTTCTTTTTCTAGGTCATAACCTTTTTCTGGCATAATGTATTTAGCGGTATCAACCACATATAAATGCTCTTCAGATTCATTGTAAGCGCCAATAAACCAGTCTGGCCTGCCAATTAATTGATTGGTGTCGTGCTCTACCTTGATAATTTTACCCAGCGATTCCATTGGCACGGCTAACTTTAGTCCGCATACGTCAAATAATAAAACGTCGAACGCTTCCTGTGCCCAGAGAGGCGCCTTTGGAAAGCGTTTTTCTATTTCAGGCTCAAGCTTGATTATTGTGTCAGTTTTGACTGAATTATCAGTTAGGATACTGGGTAATACATCAGGAATAGTGGTAACAACAGGTATATCAATAACGGGGGCGGGAGTTTTAGAAACTGGTAATACTTTTGGGGCAACAATAGCTTCTTTAGTAACGATTATTGGTGCAATAAAATCTTCTGAGCGAGGCTCAGGCTGTCTAAACGACGTCTGTTGTGGCGCCACTTTTTTCTGAAAACTTAAAGGTCTGTCCATAGGATTTTTTTCTATGGCTGAGTTGGCCTCAGGTTCAGTAACGCGTTCTTTTATTTCTACTTGAGCAACTACTTCAGCTTTTACTTCTTCCACTGGTGGAAATAAGTCGCCTAATAAGGTGTCCATATATTCTTGAACAACCGAGTCAACACTGGCTTCTTTTTCTGAAACCGAAGTGACGGTCAATGCATCTTTCATAAGTACACCTAATGCATGCCACAATGATCTAACTGGAATTTTAAGGTTTGGCATTGACGTAAACAATACTGCTTAAGTTTACCCTGAGGAATTGCACAGGTTAAGTTTAAAACAGCTAAAAACACCAACCAATTTTCTTCAATAGATAATGTATTATCTATATTCATCAAACTAAACGGGTCTAAACATGGCACCATTTGAAAGCCTGAATTTACACTGTCTAGAGGAATATATTGTGTCACATTCACGGCTACTGGAACGTTAGTAGATTCGCTCATAGTTAAGTCCATAAACATGCTGTTTATGTACTCATATACCTTATTGTCATGTGTATTATTCATAAACTAGGCTGCATCGGCTTTTTTTAACACCGAACTTAACAAGTGACGATACACTCTAACGCCTCGACTATCAGCATCCAGATCTGAAGGTACTTTGCCTAATTCGCTGGCGTCTCTCAATTTTGTATCTACGGGTATTGGTTCTTCAAACACCTGGTCGCCATACAGTTCTCTAATTTTTTTAAGTGCGTTAATCGACGCATGGGTACGGCGATCAAAAAGTGTCGGTATGATGGTAAAAGGTAATTGTTTTTTAGTACTTTGCATGACCATGGCCAATGTATGAGTCATGCGCTCTAGGCCTTTAACTGCTAAAAATTCTGTTTGTACTGGAATTAATAAACGCTGAGCCGCTGCTAGTGCATTTATCATTAACACACCAAGAATAGGCGGTGTGTCTATAATTACGTATTCATAATCGTCCCAAAGAGTGGCAAGCGCTTTCGAAATAACTAACCCCATTCCACTTTGCCCAGCCACCCTTCGTTCTAAAGTAGCCAAAGCTGTACTGGCTGGAAATAAATCAATTCCCTCTTTACTAGTAGATTTAATTATTTTCTTAGATAAGCCTTCAGGGATTTTCCCTTCGTGCATAAATAAATCGAAAGTGCTGTGGTCTATATCGTCTGGATCATATTTAAAATAACTGGTCAGCGAACCATGCGGATCAAGATCAACCATTAACACACGGTAACCCTGTTCGCGTAGCAAACCTGCAAGACATACGGTAGAAGTGGTTTTGCCCACTCCCCCTTTTTGATTAGCAACGGCCCATACGTGCACGTTTATACTCCTTGGCCGAGCCTATTTAACTTCCGATAGTTATAAAAATCGAAGGCAATGGCTCTGTTTGTCTTTCAGAAACAAATTACTGACATAAAATAAATTTGTTCAATAAATATGCACGTTTCATTCCTTGTGCATAACATCTTATTAAATTAATCAACAGCCTCTAATATAGGCTTAGCAGATAGATCTTGGTCCGTCACAATTTTTGTATTGTCTCGTTGTTTTCCTGTGCGATCGATCATAAAAATCACTCTTCTATTAATAGCTCGACCTTCATTGTCATCATTTGTGGCTATAGGGTGATATGGGCCGTAGGCCGATACCGCCAATCGAGAAGGTAAAATACTTTCCATAGTTAGCAAGTAGGCAATACTTGATCCTTGCGAAGCCGATAGCTGCCAGTTGTTTAAACCATCACCCACTGTCACATCACTAAATACGTCTATATTGATACTGTGCTTAAACTTGCTAAATGTCTTTGCTAGACGAATAACTATTTGTTCCCCAGCATCAGTTAACTCTCTACTACCAACACTAAATAGCTCGTCGGCTTGTACTTCTATTTGCAGCCAGTCGTTATTTTTTTCTAGATTAAATTCTGGCTGAGTAAGTAAATCCTTAATATTCTCTTGCACTAAGGCTTGTAAATTATTTTGCATATCTTGTATGTCTAAATGATCGTCGTCATGATAATTATCACCGTCGGGCTGATATATTATAGGAGGTAATATATCTGTCATTTTAATCGGTAATGAAAAAGCCGCAGACGAATCGAACAACCCCACTAAGGCTTGACTCATACGTTCAAACTTTTGGTTATTAACCACTGACATGGCGTAAAGCACAACAAAGAATGCGAATAACAAAGTCATAAAATCGGCATAGGAAACCATCCACCTATGCGGGTGGCTTGACTCTGGCGGTTTATGACGACGTGGCATGGCAGTCCTTGCACATTAAATTTATTTTTTATTTATTGTATAAAGTATTAAAGCTATATCGGCCGAAACTAGCTTCGCTTTAAAATTTCATAACGATAGCGAATCGAGTTTGGATGCTCACCTTCAGCAATAGCCACTAGGCCTTCTATTATTAGTTCGTTATATAAATATTCACTTTGTACAATATGCTTAAGCCGTGTGGCAATAGGCAAAAATATTAAGTTAGCACTGCCAACCCCATAAATAGTGGCAACAAACGCGGTTGCTATTCCGGGTCCAATTAATGCTGGGTCTTCTAACTTTCCAAGTACTTGCATCAAGCCCAACACCGCGCCTAAAATCCCAATAGTAGGCGCATAACCTCCAAGACTTTCGTAAACATGAGCTGATTGAAGTCCTTTGTCTTCTTGTTTGTATAAGTCTAGTTCTAGACTACTGCGAATAGCCGCGGGGGTTTGTCCGTCTGCTAGTAGGCTTAAACCTTTTCTAGCTAGCGGCGTAGTTTCTATTTCTGCAATTTTCTCTAAGCCTAAAAAACCTTCACGACGTGCGGTTTGTCCCCATTGACACAGCATCTCTAATAAGTCATTTAAGTCATACCGTGGAGGAATTAAAAACCAACCACTTCGATTCAAGGTATATTTAATTACCTCTAGTGGTGTTTGAACTAAAACGGCGGCAAAAGTGCCACCAAATACAATGATAAATGCCGGTCCATTTATCAATGCCGAAGTGACACCACCCTCTGCAATATTGCCAAAAACTATGGCTACAATACCCAGTATCATCCCAGTAAGGCCTAACCAGTTCATTACTTTACCTCTTTAACCAATAATGGACCGATATCTTGCAGCGGCAATACAGCGTCTACAATATTCGCTTTAGCCACCGCCATAGGCATACCATAAATAACACAGCTGTCTTTATCTTGTGACCAGATTGGACATCCTGCTTGCTTCATTAATTTTGCACCTTCGCAACCATCACTGCCCATGCCCGTTAAAATAATACCTAATGATTTTCTGGGAAAATGCTTGGCAGCCGAGGCAAATGTAAGATCAACACTAGGCCGATAATTCATACGATCATCACCATCAATAACACGAACCTTGCCACGCTCTACCATCATCTGCTGACCACCTGGCGCTAACAAAGCAACACCTGGTGTTAAAGTATCGCCGTCTTTGGCAAGCCGCACAGTAATATTACAAAGACCATTTAAACGCTCTGCAAAAGCCCCAGTAAACGATGCAGGCATATGCTGAATTAATAAAATAGGTTTAGCAAAGTTAGCTGGTAAAGCGGTTAATACATTTTGCAGTGCAACTGGTCCCCCAGTACTTGTGCCAATTAAAACTAAATCTATACCGGTGAGCTTTGTATTAGGCTTTGACGAATTTATTGGTTGATTTTTATCAATCGAAACGACGGTAGGATTTTTCACTAAAGGAATTGGCGTAGCTACTGCAGATATTTTTTTTACTACGGGTATAGTCGCTGTCGCGGTATTATTATAATTACGTGCTACAGCTTTGATTTTTTCACATAACAACGACCGAATTCGATCGCCACCACGCTGTAAGTCTTCAAAGTTTTTAGGTAAAAAATCAATTGCACCAGCATCTAACGCATCGAGTGTAACGCGGGCACCATCATAGGTAAGCGACGAAAACATTAACACTGGGGTAGGATGAACTTGCATGATATTACGCAGTGCCGTCAGTCCATCCATGACAGGCATTTCGTAGTCCATTGTAATTACATCTGGATTGAGGCTTTGTGCTTTTTCAATCGCCTCGCGGCCATTATTTGCAAACCCTACAATTTGGATGTCGGCTTCTGGTTTTAGTATTTCTGCAATACGTTTTTGGAAAAAACCAGAATCGTCCACTACCAATAATCTAATGGCCATTAATTTCTCATTTTTCTAGTGGCCGTTAATTTATGCAGCAATCCCGCCTCGTTTAGCGTAATGATTTAACATGCTGGGTACATCTAAAATTAACGCAATTCTGCCGTCGCCTGTAATGGTTGCCCCTGACATTCCTGGAGTACCTTGTAACATTTTCCCTAATGGTTTAATCACTACTTCTTCTTGACCAACCAATTGATCAACTACAAATCCAACTCTTTGGGTGCCCACTGAGACTACAACTACGTGCCCTTCACTTTCAGGCATTTCATCTGTTGGCTTATCTTTAAGTGGACTATCGCTAACAAGCCAACGTTCTAGATAAAATAATGGAATAGCTTTTTCACGTACTACCACCACTTCTTGCCCATCAATTACATTTTTCTTAGTTAAATCTAAATGGAATATTTCATTTACACTAACTAAGGGAAAAGCGAATGCTTGATTTTTTATCATCACCATCAACGTAGGCATAATCGCCAATGTTAGTGGCACCTTGATCATGAACTTGGAGCCTTTGCCCATCTCAGATTCGATGGTAATAGAGCCATTTAATTGGGCGATCTTAGTTTTCACAACATCCATGCCCACACCACGGCCTGAAACTTCGCTAATTTCAGTTTTTGTGGAAAATCCTGGCGCAAATATTAAGTTAAACGATTCGCTGTCAGACAACCGATCAGCAGCATCTTGGTCCATAACCCCTTTTTCTACCGCTATTTGCTGTAGTTTTTTAGGGTCCATACCCTTACCGTCTTCTTCAATAGACAGTAAAATATGATCACCTTCTTGCTCGGCACTTAATATAACGGTTCCGTTTTTTGGTTTACCTAAAGCCACACGTTCATCTGGCATCTCGACACCATGATCTACCGCGTTTCTAACCAAATGCACTAACGGATCGGCTAATGCTTCTACTAAGTTTTTATCTAAATCGGTTTCTTCACCACGTAGCTCTAACGTCACTTCTTTTTTCAAATTGCGCGCTAAGTCACGTACTACTCGAGGAAAACGACCGAATACTTTTTTAATCGGCTGCATTCGAGTTTTCATCACCGATGTTTGCAAGTCACCTGTTACAACATCTAAGTTAGCAACCGCTTTTGACATAGATTCGTCAGTACTTTTTAGCCCTAAGCGCACTAGTCTGTTACGCACTAATACTAACTCGCCCACCATATTCATAATGTCATCTAAACGCTTAGTATCTACCCTAACCGTGGCTTCAGCGGCTGCCGGAGGCTCAGATTTTTTAGCTGGTGATTTAGCAGGCTCTGATTTTGCGGCGACTGGAGCGCTTTCAACTGGGGGCGGAGGCGGAGGTGGTGCCGCTGGCGTAATACTAGCGGCTGGTGCAGAATTTTCAGTTACGGTTGGGCCTTTGCCTTGACCGTGGAGCTTATCTAATAATTCTTCGAATTCAGATTCGCTGATGTTCTCTTCATTGCCCGCTGCGGCAGATACAACAGCAGCAGGTTTGGCTGCTTCAGGAGCAGGTGCTTCAGTTGGTGATTTACCCGTACCATGAAGTTGATCTAACAGTGCATCAAATTCATCTTCGGTAATTTCATCATCCGAACCGCCTACTGTTGGCGCCACTGCACCAGGAGAAGCTGGAGCTGAAGCCCCCGCTTTTGGTTCGTCTAATGCATCTAACAAACCTTCAAATTCATCGTCGGTAATATCACCTTCACCCGCTAATATACTTTCAGCGGTTATGGCTGCGGCTGAAGCGGCAGCCGTTTGTTCCACTGCTGGCGCAGCTGTATCTTGATCACTGGGTTGCTGAACAACTGGCGCAGCTTCTTCAGCGCTTTCAGGTTTAGAAAATTTAGAAAGGTCTTCAATTAATTGTGGATCGCATGGGCCTGGCATTTCACCACCACGCACCGTATCGAACATTTCATTTACGGTATCCAGAGCTCTAAGTACCACATCCATAAGTTCGGTAGATACTTTACGCTGACCATTTCTTAGAATATCAAATACGTTTTCGGCCACATGACAGCAATCGACTAATGGACCTAGTTGTAAAAACCCAGCACCACCTTTTACAGTATGAAAACCACGAAATATTGAATTTAAAAGCTCTTGATCATCTGGATTATTTTCCATTTCGACCAGTTGCTCACCCAATAATTCGAGTATCTCGCCCGCTTCTACAAGGAAGTCTTGAAGGATCTCTTCATCTGCGTCTAAACTCATCCCTACGCTCCTTTAAAACCCGAGACTGGACAATAGGTCGTCCACGTCAACTTGGTCTGATGCAACATCTTCTTTATCTTCAGCGTTAATTTGAGGACCAACCCCTTGTAATGGATCGGTATCTTGGATTTCTGCTTCAGCTTGTTTGTGCTTAATACCCGTCATTTGATCTACATGGCCAGCCATAGCGACCAAACCCACCAAGCGAGACTCAACATCTGTCACCATGGTGGTTATTTTTTGTATTACTTGTCCGGTTAAATCTTGAAAATCTTGCGCTAGCAATATTTCATTTAAATTTCCGTTAAGCTTTTTAGTATTAGCATCAGTACTGTCTAAAAAAGTACTGACCCGCTTAGTTAATGTTCTAAAGTCGGCGGCACCTAATTCTTTATTAAGAAAGCGGTTCCAGTCTTGTTTTATATCAGCCGCTTCAGTAGCAATATTTTGCGAAATTGGAAGTGCTGCATCAACCATGTCCATTGTTTTGTTGGCCGCCTTTGCGGTCATATTGACAACATAATTTAGGCCTTCATGGGCTTCGTCTATTTCTGAACCCGCACCTTGCACACCACTGTCTAACTTAAAGTTTTTTATCGATTCATGTAATGCGCGAGTCAGTCGACCAATCTCTTGATAAAGATTTTGGTCTCTAACCTTCTGTAAATCTTCTATTAATCCTACTGCTCCAGCAACATCATTGTCTTCTAGTCGACTAACAAGTTCTTTTGCCTTGTCACCAAATAGTTTCTCAAAGCTGTCTTCGGTAGTAGTCTCTACATCCTGTGATGCCATGGATACATCCTAATTATCCGTCTACACGTTCAAAAATCTTTTCGATTTTCTCTTTTAGTACGGCGGCCGTGAATGGCTTAATTACATAACCATTTACGCCAGCCTGTGCAGCTGCCACTATTTGATCTCGCTTTGCCTCAGCTGTAACCATTAACACTGGCAAAGTTTTAAGACGCTCGTCTTCACGTACATGCTTAAGCAATTCAATTCCTGTCATGCCGGGCATATTCCAATCCGTCACTAAAAAATCAAAGTCGCCATTTTGCAACATGGGCAATGCTGTGACACCATCATCCGCTTCTTGAGTATTGGTAAAACCCAAATCTCTCAATAAGTTTTTGATAATTCGCCTCATCGTAGAGAAGTCATCAACTACGAGAATTTTCATATTTTTATCCAAAGCTACCTCCCAGTGCCCTAGCCAAAGCCTAATTACATAATTTTAGTCTAGACACTATTGCTAGGTTATCCAGCGTGGTTTTTAGTGTTTTACAGCGGTCGGCTGAATTAGACTATTTAAATGTAATTCGTATTTAAGCTTTAACACGATCCTTTCTGAACATATAAATTTAGTCTAGTACAGATTATCGACCTGACTGTTTGAATATTGATTTAATTTTACCAATCAGGCTCTTTTTGTCTGGTATTAATATCTTCATAAATCTATTTTAGTGAATTCAGGGGCTATACCTCCTATTTTATTAGGCTTGTTTTAAGATCGAAAATAAACAATATTAAAGCACTCCCTTCGGTATCAAACAGGAATGCTAATAGGCATAGAATTAACAACGGAATGCACTGAATAAATAGGTTAGTGCGAGGGAGGTATATACAAAGGAGGTAAACTACTTGGCAAGTAATTAGGCTGTTTCATCGCCCCAGTCAGATAACCGAGCACGTAACCTGAGTGCCGCTTGGCTATGAATTTGGCTTACCCGAGACTCACTGACTTCTAGCACTGCACCAATTTCTTTAAGGTTAAGTTCTTCGTCGTAATACAAAGCCAGCACCAGCTGCTCTCGCTCGGGAAGCTTGCTTATGGCGTCGGCTAAGTGGCCTTTAAATTTGTCGCTGGCAATGCCTTCTAGCGGACTGGTTTGATTAGGATTAACTAACTCACCTTCACGCTCTCCTGGCTGATCGAGTAATTCTTCAAAACTAAATAGCCGCGAACCAGCACCGTCTTGTAAATGATGATGGTACTCGTCCATGGTCATGTCTAATGCGTCGGCTACTTCTTGGTCTTGAGCATCACGACCTGTGGAACTTTCAATATATCGAATGGCGTCAGCAATGCGTCGACTATTACGGTGCACACTTCTTGGTGCCCAATCGCCTTTTCGTATTTCATCTAGCATAGAGCCACGAATTCGAATGCCTGCATACGTTTCAAAACTAGCACCCTTACTGGGTTCATATTTACGAGCCGCTTCAATCAATCCGATCATGCCAGATTGAATGAGGTCGTCTACCTGCACAGAAGCCGGCAGCCTGCCTTTCAAGTGATGTGCAATACGTTTTACAAGCGTTGCATAATCTTGAATCAGTTTGTCAAAATTGCCGTTATCTTCGCCCGTATACATGGCGAAACCGTTGGTCATGGCCATATTTAATTTATCCGCGTACTGCTGTAGATATCAAATTTTCAACAAAGAATTCTAAATTGCCCCTTGGAGTCGTAGGCAGTGGCCACGAATCCACTTTTTTGGCTAACGATTTAAATGCCATTGAGGCTTTTGATCTTGGGTAAGCTTGAATAACCGCTTTTTGTCTTTGCACCGAACGTTTTACCGATTCGTCAAATGGTATACTGCCCACATACTGCAAAGCAATATCCAAGAACCGATCAGTGACTTTAGTAAGTTTAGCAAATACGTTATGGCCGTCTTGTGGGGTTTTAACCATATTGGCCAATACACGAAAACGAAATAGTCCATGGTCGCGGTTTAATAATTTTATCAACGCGTAAGCATCGGTAATACTAGTGGGTTCGTCAGTTACTACTATTAAGACTTCTTGCGCGGCTTTCACAAAGGTCACTACGCCGTCGCTTATGCCAGCGGCGGTGTCCACTACCAGTACATCCATTTGATCGGCAATGGTGCTGAATGCGCGAATTAATCCCACATGCTCTTCTGGCGCAAGCTGGGCCATGGCTTGAGTGCCCGAGGCGGCAGGAATTATTTTAATGCCTCCTGGACCATTCACTAAAATGTCTTGCAGTGACACTTCACCACTTAATACATTACTAATATTATTTTTAGCTTTAATACCCAACAAAATATCAATATTGGCTAAACCTAGGTCGGCATCTAGTACCACCACTCTGCGGCCCATATCTGCCAAAGCGATACTCATATTAATTGAGACATTACTCTTGCCCACACCACCTTTACCACCCGTTACGGCGATTACTTGTACTGGATGCATTGCTCTATTTTCTCCCTGTTTTTTTAACTGGTGCTCATGCAGCATGCTAATCATTACCACGCTCCTTGAGCAATTCCAGCCTCGCGGGCTAGTTGCTGTTCTTGTTGGGCAATTATGACGGCCTGCTTGACTAAACCTTTGGCACTAGCCACTTGTATATCATCAGGAATACGTTGCCCATCAGTGCTATAGGATAAGTTTAGTCCGGTTTCTAGTAATACGCTTATAACATCGCCTAAACTACTTGCCTCATCTATCTTAGTGACCACGCAGCCCGCTAAACTCGCACTCTTGTAGCTATTAAAAACTTTACGTAATACTCGGCTATTGCAAGTAGCTGGCAGGGTTAATAGAGTTTGGACCGTGTCTTTTAGTTGTACTAGTTGGTCTAATTGATATTTCAGCATTGGGTGTTCTGGGGTTAAACCTGCTGTATCGATTAATATTAGGTCGCAACCTTTTAAGTCTTTAATACACTGGGCAACAGAATGCTCTTGGTCGGCGACTTGCACCGGCACCCCCATTATTTGACCTAGAGTACGCAGCTGGTCATGAGCGGCTAAACGATAGTTATCCATAGTAATCAAACCTACCTTGGCGTTTTCGTGTTCTAGGGTAAAGCGCACCGCCATTTTGGCAATCGTGGTAGTTTTACCCGCTCCTGTTGGACCTACTAATGCAAAGATACCGCCACGCTTTAAACGGTCGCTTGGACTAATAGAGATATGTTGGGTTAAGTCTTGAAGACATGCCTGCCAAGATGACTTTTCATCTTGGTTGTTATCTAAATGGTTAACTAGCTGGTAATTTAGCCATTCGTCAAAGCCCATATTTTCAAACCGACGCCACAACCTAGCTTGCAAGGTATTGGCTGGGCTGTATTTTTTCCAAATGAAATTGGCTGGTGTATGAATATTCTGTGTAATATTTTCAGCTGTTTGTTTTGGTGCTGGTGTGGCATAGGCATTTGCGGTAGCCATTAACATTTCTTTTAGATCGTTAAGCTCATTACGCACGTCATCAATTAATTGCTTGTTAGGTTGTTCACCTGCTTGCTGACCACTGTTTTGCGAATGACTGTTTTGGAAATGAGAAGGCGAGTTATTAATTGGAGTGATATTATCGCTATTACCTTTACTCCGATTATTTTTCATTTCATCAAGTGCTGTTTGTAGATCTGACTGAACAGGTTGATGTAATGCGGCGTGATGAGCTGGGTGACCAAGTGGTGATGTTTGTCCACTAACGGCTTGAGCAAGGTCTGCTGCTAAACCATTGCCTTCTCTTTGTTTTTTTAATGCCTCTAATTGATCTTGTAGTTTTAATTGTGCTTCTACATCAACACGGTCAGCGTCACTCAAAAACGGCCAAGGATTATGATCTTTTTGTTGAGCATTAGATTCAGTTTGATATTTTTTGTTTTTAGCCGACTTTTGTTTTACTTGCTTGGCTAACTTACTCTGTGAAGATTTGCTTTCAGAAGAGAACTTTGGCGAAGGTAAATGGCTATCTTCTTCTTCAGCGTTAAATATTGGTGCCGATTTTTTTGCACTAAATGGCTCATAGTTTTGAGCCACAATAATTTCAACTCCACCTTTCACTCTGTGGTTAGATAAAATAACGGCGTCTGGGCCCATTTCGTCACGAACCGTTTTTAAGGCTTTTTGCATACTGGTTGCAGTAAAACGACGGACTTTCATTATTTCGCTCCCAGTGTGTTAGTTGCAGTCATTGCTATATTCATTATTTTATTAGGATTAACGTCTTTCATTTTTTAACCCTACGCCCCAATCGTGGCGGCAATTGTAATTTGTTTGTTCTCTGGCATTTCTTGATACGAGATAACATGAAGGTTATCGGCCATAGATCTTACAAACGTTGACAGTACCGGACGCAACATGGCGCTGACCAATAATACGGCAGGATGCCCAGCCATTTCTTGATTGCGTGCGGCATCAAATAATGAGCTTTGTAGCTTCTCTGTCATTGACGGTTCTAAAATCATATTGTCTGACGACCCGGTTTGTTGTTTTGTCTGTTGTACTGTCTTGAGCAATAACTGTTCCAGAGCGGGCTCTAATGTAATAACCGAGAGATCATCAGCGTTTCCGTAGATACTCTGTACAATTAAGCGCCGTAAAACCTTACGCACTTGCACCGTTAATGCGGCAGTATCTTGACTATCGGTAGTAGTGTTCGCCAAAGCTTCGGCGATACTGCGCATATCGCGTACCGGCACACCCTCGCTTAATAGGTTTTGTAATACCGCTAACAACTGACTTAAATTTAAGGTGGTTGGCACTAATTCTTCAGCCAATTTAGGACTGTCTTTAGCCAAGCGGTCTAACATTTTTTGTACGTCTTCGTGACCAATTAATTCAGCAGAATGTTTTTGTAACAGCTGGTTTAAGTGAGTGGCAACTACCGTACTTGAGTCCACTACGGTGTAACCTAATGTTTGCGCCTGATCTTTTTTATTGGCGTCTATCCAAATTGCCTCTAAGCCAAATGCGGGGTCACGAGTTTCAATACCTTCTAACTGACCAAATACTTGGCCTGGGTTAATAGCCATTTCTTTATCGGGTTCAATTTCGGCTTCAGCTATTGCCACACCCATTAATAAAATACGATAGGCATTAGGCATTAAATCTAGGTTGTCTCGAATGTGAACACTGGGAATTAAAAAACCAAGATCTTGAGAGAGTTTACGGCGAATACCTTTAATGCGACTAAGCAGCTGTCCTCCTTGGTTTTTATCTACCAAGGGAATTAACCGGTAACCAACTTCTAAGCCAATAATGTCTACGTCTTCTACGTCGTCCCAATCAACTTCTTTACTGTCTGTGCCAGGTAAAGCTTTTGCTTGACCAACGCTTGAAGGACCACCTGCATTACTGCCAGTACTGGCTTTTTGCGCAGCTTGCTTGGCTGTGCCAGCCATGCCCTCATCAACCACTTCTCCTTCTAGTCCTTTTTTATAAATAAAGTAAGCACCAATACTTAATGCCGAACCTAAACCTAAAAATGCAACATGGGGCATACCAGGAATCAAGCCCATTAAAAATAACACTCCGCCAGCAACTGACAATGAACGAGCATTACCAAACATTTGAGAGAATATTTGATCGCCCATGCCCTCGTTGCTTTTATTACGTGTCACGATGATGGCGGTGGCAGTCGAAAGTAATAAAGAAGGAATTTGTGCCACTAGGCCGTCGCCTATGGTTAATAATGCGTAGACTTCTGTAGCACGTGCAAAGTCTAAGTCATGTTGAGCCATGCCGATGGCTAAACCACCTAGAATATTAATAATAAGAATTAGTAAGCCAGCAATCGCATCACCTTTCACAAATTTACTAGCACCGTCCATTGCCCCATAAAAGTCGGCTTCGCTGGCTACTTCTGTGCGACGGGTTTTTGCTTGGTCGGCATCAATTAAGCCCGCGTTTAAATCGGCATCAATGGCCATTTGCTTACCTGGCATGGCGTCTAAGGTGAAACGTGCACTTACTTCTGAAACGCGTCCAGCACCTTTAGTCACAACCACAAAGTTTATGATCATCAGAATTAAAAATACCACTAGACCAACGGCGTAGTTACCACCTACTAGTACTGTACCAAAGGCTTCTATTACTTTACCGGCCGCTGCACCACCCTCATGTCCTTCTAACAAAACCACTCGGGTAGACGCCACATTAAGAGCTAGTCTTAGTAAAGTAGCGATTAATAACACACTGGGGAAAATTGCAAAATCTAATGGACGACCAGCGTAGATACTGACCATCAGTACAATAATAGAAAGTGCGATATTGAAGGTGAAAAATATATCTAACAGAATAGTTGGTACAGGCAGAGTCATCATGCCCAATAGCAGCATCAGCATAAATGGCACGCCAAGGTTGCCTGATGCTAATGCTCTAAACTGTGTAAAGCCTAGGAGCATGCCGCCCCGTGTAGGTAAAGATAGTTTGCCTGCTGCCATGGAATCTACTTCTACTTCTTATTGTTTATTTGACACTCACAGCGTTATTGCAAAAAATTGGCCATGTTTTTTTATAGAAGAGAGTTAGATGGGAACACTGGATTAATTCAGCCAGTTTAGGCAGGAGTTTTTTATCGTAGCTGATAATTGGGCCGGTGTATTAGCACCTAGTGGTAATACACCAAAACAACATAAACGTGTTAATTCAAATATGCATATCAATTTTTAGCTAATTTACAGCTAATTTTTTAACTAAAAAGTGTTTGTAAGTATCTATTAACAAACTTACCTTGCGGGTCTAACTGCCGACGCACTTCATTAAAGTCATTCCACTTTGAATAATGAGGTTTAAGTTGGCTGGCTGTCATAGTATTTATTTTCCCCCAATGAGGGCGGCCTTGGTATTTTTGTAAAATAGGCTCAACCGCTTTAAACATTGCTTTGTAGTCTTCTTGATAAAACCGATGAACTGCAATTGAACAAGTCTCACGCTGATAAAACGGGCTAAGCCATATATCATCTGATTTTATATAACGAACTTCGAATGGAAAAAATACTTCTGGGAAGTTCTTTTCTACTAAATCTTTAATTTCGGTAAATGCTTTTACCATGTTCTCGCGGGGAAGGTGATATTCCATTTCATTAAAACGCACATTGCGCTCACTGGCATAATTCTGCCAAGAGTTGGCGATAGTGACTTCTTTTGAAATAGTTTTCATATAAGTACCTAACACCAGCTCACGTAGTTTAGGACTCCATTGCAGCATGTCGCGAGCCAACTTTAGGTCTTCAGCACCATCGTTTTGATCTAGTTTATCGCTTACAGATATTGCTTGGTCAGTAATATTTTGTACATCAATAAACCCCATTCCTGTAAACGGTATGTAATAGAATTCTAAATTACGATTGTTATTGGCCAGTTCATCTACACTGGCTAAAATCTCTTCGATTGGCAGCCAGGTAGTTTCACGCTTTAATCGATATTTGGGCATATTTTGCATTTTTATTTGAGTCACTACACCTAGCGCCCCTAAATTAACCCGAGCCGCATTAAATATTTCTGTATTTTTGGTGCGGCTACAATCTATCTTTTCTCCATTAGCAGCAATCAATTGCAACTCTTCTACAAAGCTAGACATACAGCCAATTTCTTGTCCAGTTCCATGGGTGGCAGTGCCTAACGCACCCGCCAACGTTTGCTCGTCTATGTCAGGCATGTTTAGTAACGCTTGGCCGCGCTCGGCTAAAGGTGCGCCTATATCGCCTAAACGGGTTCCCGCTAATATAGTGGCTTGATTTTTTTCTACGTCGTGATCAATAACACCCGTTAATTTTGATATTGAAACAATGGTGTCGTCTGTGGGAACCAATGGCATAAAACTATGGCCAGCCCCAACTGGACGAACCTTGCCTTTGGCATTAACGATCAATGCTTGTAGCTCTTCAACTGTGGCGGGGGCTTTACGAAATTCAGGGTAACAAACTTGTGATCCAGACCAATTTTTCCATGGAATACGATTTTCTTTGTTGGTGTTTGCGAATACTAAATTCGGGGCAACCACAATACCAGCAGCCGCTGTTATAAGATTATTAAGTAGTGATCGACGTGAAATCATTTACTGACTTCCTCTAATATTACTATAGGGTTAACAACGTTATTTAACGTCAAATTTTACTTACTTCTGTGCCATAAAATCAATCAGCTTAGAAAAGTCATCTATACCGCACTCCATACATAAACCAAATGGTGGCATACCACCTTTGCCATTGATGACATGCTCTACTAAACCTGCTTTTCCAAACTGATCAATTAAGTCATTCCACTTGTCTTTATCACCAGCTAATGGAGCCCCTGTAGCTATGACAGAATGGCAGTTACGGCAGCTTCGTTGATAGATTTCTGCCACTACTGGATCAGTTGGTGTTAATGACTGGGCGACAGCTAGAGCCTGCTGCTGGCTCTGACCACCATCACAAGCAGCTAGTAAAACTAAAAATAATACAAACATATATTTGTAGATTGGCTGAGTATGCAATGGGTATACCTCGGAATTAAGCTATTAATAATATGCCCAGTTAACTAGCAAGGGTCAATTTGATATATGGCCATTTTACAGCTCAGTTTCATAATAAAATTGGCTTTATAGCTAGCACTGCTGAATGGCGTTGAAAGAATCAAAAGGTATTAAAAAAATAGCTTTCCAACTTTGATCGTTTATTAAGCTTTATACTATTGTAATATTTTTTAGAATTTACTATGTTAGATAAGAGTCAGCATCGCAACATACCCCTCACTATGAGCCGCGACTAAACATAGCTTTAGTCTGTTGAGCCAGTGAGTAAGGGGAGCATAGAGATGCAAAACTGACACAACTGGGTATTTTAAACGTATTGAGTCAGCATTGCTGAATTAGGCGTATTACGCATTGACGTTTGATATGCAGTTTTATTAAAACATGCTCCCCTATCCCTATTTAGCACTTATATGGTGTTTATTTTGTGTAAAAAAAATGGCCTGCTGGCCATTAACCTTCCTCATGCTACGCTTCTATGTAGACATTTATGAAAATAGCAGTCAATTATGCCCATTAAAAAAGCGATCGAAAAAAGTAAACCTAATAAAGAAACTCAGCAACAGCGAAAATCTTTAATGATTTTTTTAGGGGTTGTGAGCACACTGGTAGCCATTGGCGTTTACCACCATTTAAATTCAGATCAATCAAATAAAAGCACAGAAGCTTTTTATGAATCCCGTAAAAGTCCTGGGGCTTATTATGAATATCAAGAGTCTGAAGAAAGCTCTAAGAAAAAGGCTGAAAGGAATATCTTCTTACAAAAGTAAATGGACACCACATGTTTGTCAAAGTGGTGAACATTATCATGGTGTGTTTGTTTGATATTAAGCTTTTTTATCTTTAGAAACTTGCTGTTTTTTTCGGATTAAACCTTGTTGCGCGACACTGACCATTAGCTGGCCATCACTGTGATATATATGACCAAAATTTAGCCCACGACCGCCACTTGCTACTGGGCTTTGCATACTATAGAGCATCCAACTGTCTAATCTAGGTTTATGATGGAACCAGATAGCATGATCTAAACTGGCCATCTGTATATCGTTAGTAAACGGTGACAGACCATGTGGATTTAAAGAAGTACCCAATAAATGAAAGTCTGAACTGTAAGCTAATACCGCGTACTGCAATGCCATATCTAGCGAACTCCAATCGTCAATTGTACGGTACCAAGTATCTTTTTGGGGTTTACGTATGTCGGGATTAAATGGATTAAACGGATCTACTGCACGGTTTTCTAATGGTTTGTCGTCGGTGAATTTTTCGCGCATTTTTTCAGGAATCATGTCTTTGAATTTTCGCGCAATATCTAGCTGGCTCATTAATCCTTCAGGGCCTTTTACATCAGGCATAGCGGCTTGATGCTCAAGACCTTCTTCTGGCTTTTGCATGCTAGTATTTTGTGTAAGGATAATCTTACCGTCCTGAATCGCATCGACTCTTAAAGATGCAAAACTGCGCCCTTCTCTTAATACTTCTACTTTATAGTCTACGTGCCCAAGTGCTTTACCCGGCAATAAAAAATAAGCATGCATAGAATGAGGTACAAAACCTTCTGGTGCCGCCTGAATAGCGGCATTTAATGATTGCCCTAATATTTGACCACCAAATAAATTACGAAAGCCTAAATCTTCGCAATCGCCTCTGTATAAAGACGTTGCAGGGCCTTTATGTAGTAGTTCAACACTGAGTAGTTCGATTAACGATTGAGTAACCGGATCCATGATACAGCCTTGTGTGGGTCGCTTGGGTGGTGTATTCAAACAGATGTTTTAATATTGAGCAATTGCTCTAACCGTTTTATGGCAATTATTTCGCACAAACTTTGCCTAGCTGAGCTCCATTCTCTATAATGCGCGCAATTTATACTACCCTATTTTTATCAGGATAAAACTTAATGCATGATGTTCAGGTTGATCAATATGACGCCTTATTGGCTGAGAAACAGCAGCGCATTGAAGAGCAATTTGCTCCATTGTCGATTCCTAAAATAGACGTATTTGCTAGTGAACCGCTACATTTTCGCCAACGTGCTGAGTTTCGTATTTGGCACGAAGATGATCGCTGTTTTCATGCTATGTTTGCCCCAGGTACCAAAACCAATCCCATTGAAATTACCGACTTTCCAATTGCCAGTGAGCAAATTAACCAGTTAATTCCAAAAATTGCTGCCGCTTTGAACCAGCAACCTGTTTTAAAGAACCGTTTATTCCAACTTGAATACCTGAATACTCTTTCTGGTGAGATGTTGGTAACGTTAATTTATCACCGCCAGCTAGATGAAGAATGGATTGCGGCTGCGACAAAATTGAAAGATGAATTAGGAATTCACATTATTGGTCGCGCCAGAAAAATGCGTATTTTATTAGATCAAGATTATGTGATTGAAGAACTAACCGTCGACGGCAAGCAACTTAAATACAAACAAATAGAAGCCAGCTTCACTCAACCAAATGCCAAGATTAGCGAAAAAATGCTGAGTTGGGCCAGAAGCTGCACAAAAAACAGTCAAGACCATGACCTGCTTGAATTATATTGTGGTAACGGTAATTTTTCGTTAGCCATGGCCGATCAATTCCGTAGTGTATTTGCCACTGAAATCAGTAAAACATCTGTTCATGCCGCCAATGACGGCATGGAACTGAACGGCATTGAAAATGTGAAATTTGCCCGTGTAAGTGCTGAAGAATTTACTGAACATATGAAGGGCACTCATCTGCGCCGTCGATTAAAAGATATGGGTTTAGAAGACGCTGACTTTGGTACTGTGTTAGTAGACCCACCTCGCTCAGGTTTAGACCAAGAAAGCTGTAAAATGATCAGCCAATACGCAAGAATTGTTTATGTATCGTGCAATCCAGACACGCTAGAATTGAACTTAAAACAATTAAGTGAAACTCATACGATTGAGCGCTTTGCGTTGTTTGATCAATTTCCTTATACACATCATGTGGAATGTGGCGCTTTTTTAGTCGCTAAGTAATTAGTAATAAGTAACTAAATTGATACCCGCCTAGAAAAATAAACCCTAACCAGTAATTCAGTGTTTATTTTTATTTTTTTTACGCTTTTTAGCCTTTAAAAAGTCTTTTACAGGCGTTAATTTAGTGGGTAATGCTCTTTCAAATTGCTCTGCCATAGTGGCTAGATTTTCTTCTTTACGAGATAGGTCTTTTTCTTTTCTGGCCTCGTCTAACGAGACAATTTTGTTAGTTGCCATATTTAAACCTATTATATTTCCACTTTTAGATATGAATATCATACCCTGATATTTAAAATCTAAAAGTGAAAAACCTTATATGTATAATAAATAACTAGGTTTTAAGCGAGGCTAACTGAATATCTAATGATTGCATTTGAGATTCTAGGTTTTCACTAGATTTATCGCTTTCTTGTGCAAGTTCAGCCAGTACAGTAGCCGCGTCACCAATAATAGTTAGGTTTTTACTTACCTCTTCGCTCACGGCGCTTTGCTGTTCAGCCGCGGTGGCAACCTGAGTAATATGGTCGGCTATAAAGCCAATATTAGCCACCACACTGGACAACGAATCGTAACTAGATTGAGTTTCTTCCATGGCATTTCTAGCCTTTCCTGCACCACTTTCAATTACCCCTACTGCCTTTTTAACTCCGCCCTGAAGATTTTGAATCATGCCATTAATTTCTTCGGTGCTGCTTTGTGTCTTAGATGCAAGACTGCGAACTTCGTCAGCAACCACTGCAAAGCCACGGCCTTGCTCGCCGGCCCGTGCCGCTTCTATGGCCGCATTTAATGCCAATAAATTAGTTTGATCGGCAATCGATCGAATAACATCTATGATTTTATTAATTTCTTCAGTGTGATTCTCAACATCCAAAATAGATTCGCTTACTAATAACATGTCTTGCGATAAACCTTTCACCGTATTAACTGAATCAGATAAAGATTTTTGCGAGCTTATAATAGTGTCTTTAGCGGTATTTACATTGTCGGCCACCTGCACAGCCAGTTGAGATACTTCTGAGGCCGTTGCGGACATTTCATTAGTGGCCGTCACAACGCTATCTATCTCTTGTTGTTGTTTAAAAGTAGCGCTTAAAGATTTAGCATTAATCGCCTTACCCTCAATGGCTGTTTGCTTAGCCGAGTCTCCTACAATTTTTAGTTGATTGACCATTACCCGTAACTTTTCGATGAAAAGTGTAAAACCTTTACTCAATGATATTAATTCGGCGTGAGTATTAATTCTAACAGTACGGGTTAGATCGCCTTCATTACTGGCTAAGTTTTGCACTATGCTATCAAGGTCTTTAATTGGCTTAACAACCGTTCCTATAAAAATAACTAATACAAACAATAAAATAACACTGACGATAATGGCCGCTAAAATTTCAGTCCCAATAATGGACATTAAGCTTTCATCAATTGTTGTTACTAAGCTATTAGAACCCGCCAATACCACTTCTTCAGGTAGTTCAATTAATAGCGACCATGTGGTATCAGCGGCTGAAATGACAATAGGAAAACCTACATAATAAATACCATCTGCTAACAACGTATTTTGGTTACCGGTATGTAATGTTAATAATTTTTTGTCCAAATCGCTGCGAGCTTCACTTAGTGGCCGAGTTAATTTGCTTTTATAATGGCTAGAACTTGCGATTAATCCTTTGTCGCTAAGTAACGTTATGCGACTTTTTCCGCTGTATAAACTTTCACTTAAACTTTCAGTAAGTTTTTGAAACACAGGTAAATTTACATCTATTCCTACCAAACCAACAAAGGTATTATTCACCATAATTGGACTGGTTAAACTAGTCATCAGCTCTGAATTACCGGGTGATATCTCATAAAGATAGGGGTCCATTGCACAAGGTGCCGCCGAGTCTTTTGAGCATAAATACCACTCTGCCTCTCGAATGCCAAACTCTCCTACTTCTGCATTCCATTTTTCGTTGCTGTCGGTAACTCTTTCTTGGCTTATTTGGTTGCCTTGTTCACGAATGAAATAAATCTCTAAAGCTCCGCTATTTGGTACCGTAAAAATATCTTCCGAGTTTACGTTTTGCTCATCTAAACCATCAAATCCGTTAGGTTCAAATTGTGCATATAAAGCACTAATGTCTTTATTCGCTGATAGCGTATTACTGACTAATTCATTAACTTGGGCTCTTGATAAGGTGGTAGACGGCTCTTCAATTGACTTTGCTAAGGTGCTAGATAAAGTTACTGGAATACGCATTACACTGTCGATATACCCGCCTATTTGATTACCCAATTTACCAGCTTCGGCGCTTAGTCTACCTAAAATTTCTAGCTCTATTGTATCTTGAGTTTGTGCTACTACCTGATCTTTCATTGAGTTCAGGTTATTAGTAAGATTTACCACGAGCACTGATACTAGAATTAAGAATGCCACTGCGACGGTGGCAAGTAGCTTAGTTTTGAGTGAAAGGTGACGTAAAAAGTCCTTCATTTTCTGGTTTTCATCCTGATATTAATCTAATTACCTAAAGTATAGCCAAAGACTTCCGCACCGCTTTTTTATTGCTATATATCATGTAAATCGGATAATGCGTTGCATGACTATATTGACCGATGAATCAGCCCCCTCTATTGAACCAGCCCTTCCTATTGAAGCGGTACTGACTGAATTACATAACTCGCTAACCACTCACAAGCGAGTTTTAGTGGTAGCACCACCCGGCGCCGGTAAATCTACCTTACTTCCTTTGTCTTTATTAACGAGTGACTGGCTTGGCGACGGTGAAATTTGGTTGTTAGAGCCGCGCAGAATCGCTGCCGAACAAGTGGCTAGGCGTTTAGCCAGTACTCTTAAAGAGGAGCTTGGTAATACCATTGGATTAATCACTGGTGATTTTTCTAAAACTCATCGAAACAATAAGTTGATCGTGATGACCGAAGGGGTTTTAGCCCAACGTTTATTAAAAGAAAACGACATTCCAAATTGTAAGGCTGTTATCTTCGACGAATTTCATGAGCGCAACCTGCAGTCAGACCTAGGCCTAGCACTGGCCACACAGTGCCAAGATTACCTGCGCGACGATTTAAAGCTAATTATCATGAGTGCCACGCTAGACAGTAAGGTGCTAATAGAGAAATTAGATGCTCAGTTAATAGAAAGCCAAGGACGCAGCTATCCGGTAGATATTCAATATGTCATCAAACAAGCTGAACTGAGTTTAGAACAGAATATCACTACGCTTATTCAGCAGGCATTAAAACAACACCAAGGAGATATATTAGTTTTTTTACCTGGTATAAAAGAAATTTCCAGGACTCAAACATTATTGGAAGATCGCTTTTCAGCTAGCGACAAGCAACAGCAGTTTGTGATTTTTCCGCTACATGGCCAACTGCAAAGCAAAGATCAGCAGGTGGTATTGAAGCCCTGCGACCAACGTAAAATTATTTTAGCCACCGACATCGCTAAAACTAGCTTAACTATTGAAGGGGTTACCGTAGTCATAGATTGTGGCTTAGAGCGGCAAGCGCGATTTAATAGCCAAAATGCTATGGACGAACTTGTTACTGTGCAAGCCAGTCAAGCGTCGATGATTCAACGAGCAGGACGAGCAGGTAGAATACAGGCGGGATATTGCTATAGATTACTAAGCGAAGAAGCGTTTATATCTAGACCCAGCTTCAGTCAATGCGCTATTCAATTGAGTGACCTTACACCGTTTGCGTTAACTTTGGGTAGCTGGGGCAGTTTTGATGTAAACGATTATTTTTTATTAGACTTGCCCGATGCAAATCGATATGAAAAAAGCGTGCAGTTACTAACACAGTTAAACGCCACTGAAAATTCTGATACAGATCAAAAAATATTAAATAGCCATGGAAAATTACTAAGTGAATTCCCTATTCATCCGCGCTTGGCTAATATGTTGTTATCGATAAAACATAATAATGATAAGTATACCGCTTGCCTGTTAGCAGCCATATTATCTGAAGGAGACCCGCTGTATTTTAAGTTTTCAAATAGTGATTTAAGCGTTCGGCTAGAATTATTTACACAATCTAACTTACCTAAACAGTTTGAAGGCGGTGAAGTTAAATATAGATTAGCAAAACGGATTCAGATTTTAGCAAAACGATTGGCTAATAAATTACAAGTGACTAATTTTAATATAGATAGCGAAAAATCAGGCTTACTTTGCATGCTGGCCTATCCAGATCGCATTGCGCAAAAACGCGGTAATGGCTACCGCTTAAGTAATGGCCAAGGAGCACAGTTAATAGATAAAGATGCATTAACAGCTAATGATTTTTTGGCGGTGGCTCAAGTGTCTAAACAAGCTGCTTTTAATGGTGCAACCGTGCATGCTAAAAGCATCATTAGACTAGGCTGCCAATTAACTAAACAACTAATTGAAGAGTATTATTCCGATCAGATAACGCTACACTCGCGCTTCGAAATGCAAAATCAATTAATGGAAATAAAAGAGTATAAATTGGGTGCGTTAGTTATTTCTTCACGTAAAGAAAAAGCCCCTGCCGCAGCGATTAATCAATTTATCTTGCAACAGGTCCGTGATAAGGGCCTTGCTTACTTGCCACTTTCACAAACCGATATGAAATTGCTAGACAAATTAGTGCTAGCTCATGAGCTTATGCCAAACATTTACCCTTCATTTGAAGAGGTGGTACTTATTAATAGTTTAGAGCTATGGCTGCTGCCCTTTTTAAATGGCACGCCGCTTAAAAGTATTGTATTTAGTGATGCACTTTTATCCAGAATTGATTGGGCCATTCAAACTCAACTTAAAAAAGATTTACCCGCCAGCGTTGCATTACCTTCTGGCCGGAATGCAAACATTGATTATTCACAAAATCCGCCTGTGGTAAAAGCCAAATTACAAGAATGTTTTGGCATGACCGCATCGCCTACCATTGCACGAGGTCAGGTGACCATTAATCTTCATTTATTAAGCCCAGCGCAAAAACCCTTGGCCATGACTCACGATTTAGCCTTTTTTTGGCAACAGGCGTATCCACAGGTAAGGAAAGAAAATCGAGGTCGCTATGCCAAACATCCTTGGCCAGAAGACCCTTTAACCGCAGTGGCCAGTGCTTTGACTAAAAAGAAAATGGAAGCTCGTTAGCTTTATATTGTGATCAATACACCATAAAAAACTGAACTTTAAGACCTTTTAATACACTGACTTTCAGGGTCCTGCAAAGGCGTCTAGACTTGTTATTAAGATATTTTATTAGGGTGTAAGTTATGAAAACCATTTTGTTAGCGTGTATCGCGATTTTTATTATTGCCGTGGCTTTTTATCAACAACCAGAAGTGGTTAACCCTATGGGAAGCACTTCGGACAATGTTAGTGCTGAAAATAAAGCGTCAGCAAGCATAATTCATGCAGAAGCCGCTCATAGTCACAAATCTGATTCATTAAAAGCTAATGTCAGCAAAGACGCCAAACCACAGCTATCGACGGATCAGTCTAGTGCTAGCCACTTAGATCAAATTTCACCCGAGATGAGAGAACAAATTAAAAGTAAACTGCTGTTTCACGCCCCTATTGAAACGATTCAACGAGCCGACGGTTCTGTTTTGATGAACCCAAATGGCCGATCTGCACAAATGCCTGTAGCCGTTCAAATGCCTGACGGCAGCATAGTTGTGAAAGAATACAGCTTCATCCCAGAAGATGATAAATAAAGCCTAAATATTCAAAACCCTACCTGTTGTTACAAAAAACTACAGATTACCCTCCTAAACTTGACACAAGAATGTCGTTATAGGTCTAATATAAACTAATTAGCAGCACAATTAATGGGTCTCTGTATGAAATGGCATGTTTTACTAATTTTTATTAGCTCGTTAGTTATGAGCTCTTTGGTGCAAAGTGCGGCATGCGACGCTTCTAATGCAGCCACTGGGACTGGAGCAGCCGACGGAAGTAACTGTACCGTGGCTGGGTCCCAGTCAACCATTCAGCTTAATTTCATATCGGGCTTTGACAGTGCCGCGGCCCTTGCCGCCGTGGGTGGTAATAATGGCACCACCTTAGGTGCACAGCGAAAGCTATCATTTATAAAAGCGGCTGAAACCATAGCTGGGCAGGTGGCCTCTAGCCAAGTTATTATTATTGATGCAGAGTTTAGTTTTACCATAGGTGACTGCGATGCTACTTCTGCCACGTTAGGCAGTGCAGGGCCTACCGTAAACTTTTCTTTCCCTAGCCCGCCACCGGGAATAACGGCCAATACTTTGTACCCTGTCGGTTTAGTAAATGATATTACAAGCTCTGATAATTATTCACCTGGTTCCGACATCAGTTCAAACTTTAACAGTAATATTGGTAATCCTGGATGTTTAGAGGGCAGCAGTGGTTGGTATTATGGCTTCGACGACACCCCTTCAGCCAGCTATATAGGGTTTACCACGGTATTGCTCCATGAAATTACCCATGGTCTAGGATTTAGCAGCTTAGTGAATCCTTCAACTGGAGCTAAAGCTAACACTTTAGATGATATTTTTTCCAATAACCTCTATTCACTGGCTCAGTCTGCGTCATGGCCTGGTCTAACAGATGCACAACGAGCGGCTTCTGCAACCAGTGTGAATGGCCTGCTATGGACTGGCAACAATGTGAATACTCAGGCTATTGGGTTACTTACAGACGGCTTTAATAATTCAGGTACCGGTTCGACCACGTCTTTTGAAGCTGACGATAGAGTTGAAATGTACGCACCTGATCCAGTTGAGGGTGGCTCCAGTGTCAGTCATTTTAATACTGACGCAGCACCCAATGAATTAATGGAGCCCCAATATACTAGCTATTCAGATACCCTAGGATTATCGTTATATTTGCTTAAAGATATTGGCTGGACCGTAACTGTAAACAATGCACCTACCATCACAGCAGTCAATCAAACCACTAATGAAGATACTCCATTAACAATTGATATTAGCAGCTGGGGCGTTGATGCTGATGGCGATACTAAGACGTATTATGTGAATTCCTGTGCTGCCAATATAACCTGTTCAATTTCGGCCGCTAATCTAACATTAACCCCCGCTGAAAATTACAACGGCAGTACTAATTTAATTACCATCGGGGTGTCTGATGGTAACGGTGGCTCAGCCATTGATAGCTTTAATTTAAATGTGGTTGCCCAGAATGATGCTCCAGCTTGGAGTTCTATTAGCACTCAAAACTTGATTGTCGATGGTAATTCTGTGGCTGTTAATTTAGCCACCTATGCCACTGATATTGATGGCGACTCACTAAGCTATTCACAAGTAGGCTGTGGTACAGGTCTAGCCTGTTCTGTTTCTGGCTCGACGCTTACGTTATCAGCCAGTTCTAATGACGGAAACTCTGTATCAGTGACTATTCGGGCTGATGACTCCAATGGTGGTCAGACTAACGTTAATATCAATGTTGATATTATCAGCGCCAACGCAATTGTAATTGACGGCACGCCTTTAGCCCCTAATGCTTCGATAGATATAAGTAATACTGGGCTTAATATCGATATATCTCCTGTTAATGACAGCGCGAGCTTTGCATTAGACTTAGATGGCTCAGATGTGGCGTCACTTATCACAATAAGTGGCAACTCCCTCACCTTGGCTATGCCTGACTCAGGTGCGTTTGCAGGTACTTATACCCTAACAGTGACAAACTCTGCTGCTGGTAGCCCGTTTACTTTCGAATTCGTAAGAGCACCGCGATTAAACTTCTCGGCCACTAGGCTGCTGGAGAAAATGTCGCTTCAAACGCTGAAAATTGAAGGTGGTGCAGCAGGAACGCTTTATACATTAAGTTCAGATGTGGCTGAGTTAACGGTTCCTGGCAACGCCACCGCAGTCAATGACCCCGATAGCTACAATGCCGCTACCATAACTTTAGGGGTGTCTGAAATAGCCAGCTCTACTGATGTAGAGATAACCGCCAGCAGCACATACGAAGACGCAACCTCTAGCGGTGTTAGCCTAGAACCTGCCCGAATACACAACCTAACCATGGAAGATGACAGCGGCTCGGTACTAACCGCAGGCACATTTGAGCTGAATTTAAGCAACCTAGGTTCCTACAATTTAGAGCCTGAATATAACACCAACAGCTTAGGCGCTGTGTCAATTTCACTGCCTGATAATAGCCTGAATTACAGTGTGGAAGCGCAGCACAATAGCTTTACCAGCAAAGATGTTTCATTACTTTCTAGCCAACTGAACCAAGTGGTTACCATGCAAGAAGAGGCGTCAGACTCCAGCGTTACTATTGTCATTAGTAGTTCAAGTTCTGGTGGCGGTAGTCTAGGTTTAGGCACTCTTATTCTATTTATATTAATGTCAGTTAAAGCTAGAAGACGTCGCTACTAAGTTTTATTGCTAGCCTCTATTGAGGCAAGCTGGGCCATAGCTTAATATATGACTTATAGTCATTATGTT
>JAWUVO010000075.1:0-14650 GCA_034112325.1 Bermanella sp.
GGTAAAAACACCACAAATGCTTGTGAGGTTTTATGATACCAATCAAAGTTGTGTAGCTCTTCAATAAAAATAGCATCGGCTTCACGTAATATGTCGGCATATTCTTTTTTAACTTCACCTAAAATACGCACTCCTAAGCCAGGCCCAGGAAATGGATGACGGTAAACCATGTCGTAAGGTAAACCTAGCTCCAAACCTATCTTACGCACTTCGTCTTTAAATAATTCGCGTAATGGCTCTACTAATTCCATTTTCATGTCGTCTGGAAGTCCACCCACATTGTGATGCGATTTGATCACGTGCGCCTTACCGGTTTTAGATGCCGCTGACTCAATCACGTCAGGATAAATTGTGCCCTGTGCTAAAAAGTCTACATCTTTAATTTTTTGAGCTTCTTCATCGAATACTTGAATGAATGTATTGCCAATTACTTTACGTTTTTTCTCTGGATCAGAAACACCCGCCAGCTTACCTAAAAATAACTCGGCACTGTCTGAACGAATGACTTTTACGCCCATGTTTTTAGCAAACATGTCCATAACCATATCGCCTTCGTTTTTGCGCAGCAAACCGTTATCTACAAATACACACGTTAACTGCGTACCAATGGCTTTATGTAAAAGCGCAGCCACTACCGACGAATCAACTCCGCCAGACAAACCTAACAAGACTTTTTTATCGCCCACTTGATCTTGCACACGCTTAATTTGATCTTCAATAATATTGGCCGGTGTCCACAAGCCTTCACAACCCGCAATCTCTTTAATAAAGTGCTCTAACATACGACCACCCTGTAACGAGTGGGTTACTTCTGGATGAAACTGCACGCCATAAAAATTCTTCTCAGCGTTATACATACCAGCAATTGGACAGCTTTCGGTACTGGCCATTAACTCAAAACCTGCAGGAATCGCTACCACTTTATCACCGTGACTCATCCACACGTCTAACAGCTTTTCGCCTTTGTCGTTTATATGGTCAGCAATATCTTTAAATAATGCACTTTTGCCTTCAGCTTTAATTTGCGCATAACCAAACTCTCGAATATCAGACGCTTCAACCTTACCGCCTAACTCCTGCGCCATAGTTTGCATGCCGTAGCAGATACCTAAAACTGGAATGCCCATTTTATAAACAATGTCAGCCGCTTTAGGACCATCGGCTTCTGTTACAGACTCGGGGCCACCCGCAAGAATAATCGCCTTTGGAGCAAATTCTTGAATATCTTCTGCACTTGTATCCCAAGAACGAATCTCAGATAAAACACCTAACTCACGCACACGACGAGCAATTAACTGGGTGTACTGACTGCCAAAGTCGAGTATTAAAATTTTCTGCGAATGGATATCTGTGGTCATATCTTTTTATAAAGGAAAGCTACCACGGGGTTTACCCGCCGCGCTTCCCTAAACCTCATATTTGTATTTTAAAACTAAAAAACCCGCTGCCAAAAGCAACAGGTTATAAATTATCTTAAATGTTTAATGCATCTAGAGTGAGGCCAGTAAGCCGCCATCACCCTACTCTATAATTAGGGGCTTCTTTGGTTATTTGCACGTCGTGCACATGGCTCTCTTTCATGCCTGCACTAGAGATTTTCACAAACTCTGGTTTAGTGCGCATCTCATCAATATTAGCAGAACCTGTGTAACCCATGGCTGAGCGTAAGCCACCCATCATCTGGTGCACTACATTACCCATTGGGCCTTTTACCGCAATACGACCTTCAATGCCTTCTGGCACTAATTTGTCGTTACCTTCTTTTGCATCTTGGAAGTAACGGTCTGCGCTGCCTTGGCTTTGCCCCATGGCGCCTAAAGAGCCCATGCCACGGTAAGATTTATAAGCTCGACCTTGAAAAAGCTCCACTTCGCCTGGTGCTTCGTCGGTACCCGCTAGCAGAGAACCAGCCATAATTACATATGCACCAGCCACAATGGCTTTAGCCATGTCACCAGAAAAACGAATACCACCATCTGCGATTAAAGGAACGCCTGTGCCTTCTAAAGCGGCTGCTACATCGGCTACTGCGCTAATTTGCGGCACACCCACACCTGCAACAATTCGAGTTGTACAAATAGAACCTGGGCCAATACCAACTTTAACGCCGTCGGCACCTGCATCGGCTAATGCTTTAGCCGCTGCGCCGGTAGCAATATTACCACCAATAACTTGAAGGTCTGGGAACGTTTCTTTAGCCCAACGTACACGGTCAATAACACCTTTTGAATGTCCGTGTGCCGTATCAACAATAACAACGTCTACGCCTGCTTTTACCAATGCGGTAATACGGTCTGGAGTATCTGGTCCGGTGCCCACTGCTGCACCGACACGCAATTGACCATCTTCGTCTTTGCACGCATTAGGATGCTCTTGGGCTTTGTTAATGTCTTTAACTGTAATTAAGCCTACTAATCCGCCAGTGGCGTTAACCACTAACAGCTTTTCAATACGATTGGCTTGCAGCTTTTGCTCAATAACTTCACGACTTTCGCCTTGCGTTACTGTGATCAGCCTGTCTTTTGGTGTCATGACCTCTGACACACAAACGTTTATATCATCGGCAAAACGTACGTCGCGGCCAGTTACAATACCGACTAATTCGTTACCATCTACAACCGGTACACCTGAGATCTTGTTATGCTGAGTGATTACCCTAAGTTCTTTAATGGTGGTGGTGCTTGGAACAGTAATAGGGTCTTTCACCACGCCACTTTCATAGCGCTTAACTGTTCGGACTTCAGCTGCTTGTGCTTCGATGGTCATATTTTTATGGATAATACCTAAACCACCTTCTTGCGCCATAGCAATTGCCAAACGCGACTCAGTTACGGTATCCATAGCCGCTGAAATAAGTGGGATATTTAATTCGATATTACGAGTTAATTTTGTCTTCAGGCTCACTTGATTAGGCAGCACTTCGCTGTAACCAGGGACTAATAAAAGATCATCGAACGTTAATGCGTCTTGGGCAATTCGCAACATAAAGGAGGCCGCCATACTAGATAAGAATGGCGCGTAATTGTACGGCAATTTACCCCACTGTGGAAATCAATAATATTGAAGTTTGTATGAAAATTGCGTGTAAATGCATATAAAAACTGACCAAAAAGCCAGCTTTTAGCTACTGAGCGATAAACTTGAGCAAAGATTGGCGCATTTCTAGGTATTTGAAGGTAGCAATGTGTGGACCAGTGTTTTCAACCCACTGCTTTGGCTCACGGGCTAATTCAAATACTCGCCTTCCCTTGTGATACGGAATCACCTGATCTTGCTGGCTATGCATCATGAGCAAAGGCATATTGTCCGGCCACTGTTGAATCCATAGCTCTGGGTCGTAATCAGTACCCATAGAATATGTTATCAACTGGAAAGGCCAGGTAAACCAGTTTTGACTCATAGCATGAGCAGCAATACCAGGATACGAGTCAAATACGGCATCTAAAATAACACCGTCTACTTTATCGGATTGAGAATAACTGGCCAAACCAAATACACCTAAGCTTGCCCCCATGCTTTGGCCCAGAATAAATATCTTATTAGAGGCTTTATTTTCTATTATCCAATCTAAACCTGCGTGCACGTCTAAAAATATATTAGGTAATTTGGCAATACCTTCTGACTCTCCAAATTGGCGATAACCCAACATTAATACGTTATAACCCTGACTAGGCAACCAGCCCACATTAAACTGATGATAACTTATGTTTTGTGCGTTTCCATGTAAATACAAGATTGTACCTTTGGCCACCCCTACTTTTGCAGAAGGTAACCACCAGCTAACTAGTTTAGTACCATCAGCACTCGTATGATTTATCTTTTCATATTGAAGCCCTACCTTGTCTGGGGTAACTGGTAATTGTTTATAGGGGTAAAACATAAGTGAGGAAATACTGCAGCCAACTAATTGCAGCATACAAGCAACAAGCACTAGCGACCTAAGATTAAGCAACCTAAAGCTAACAACTCTATTAATAGATAAATTAGTGGTAGATAACATAAGATAAACGTAAATCGCCTTGTGATAAATCATTCCATTTTTGATGCTGGAACTGCAATCTAAACTGTCTATTTTGACCTAACGTATAAGTGCCAGCTAGCTCTGTTTTTTTACTTCTAGTATTATCTTGCAAAGTACCTAGGTATTCATAACTAGCCCAAAGATTAAACTTAGGCGTTTGAATTAAATACCCAAGCTCGGGGCCTAAACCTAAGCGATAATTATGCTGATATCTAATTCCATGAGCCAGTTGAGCTGTTGCCATACCATAAACAACACCAGGCCCAAATTGATACGCAAGGCCACCAGCCAAACGCAATTGGGTATGCCCCTTATTGTCGCTAACCCAACGTTCGTAACCGCCACTTACCTGCCAACTAACGGGCTGACTAAATAAATTTCTTGGACCTAAAGAACGAATACTAATAACATCAAAATGCTGCAGCTTTATACTATCTTCATTAGCTCTAAAGCGTGTATTGCCCATTTCAATCTGTGCCCCGTTACGATAACCCGGCGCCGAGTCTAACCAATCGTGGTAATTAATACGCATGCCAAATTCTGCATAGCCTTGACCATCAACCACGCCCGCAGAAAGTACGCTACGATAAGTTGCATGACCATCTTCGTCTCGTACACTAGGTGTTGGTATTTTATCAAATGCTGTACCGTTGTAAGTCTGCTTTGAACGCAGTGATAATAGCTTTAAACTACGCTGCTGTAATTCAGGGTCGGTGATTTTTTCTTTGGTATTTAAATAGCGATTGTAAGCATACGACAACTCTAAAACTTGTGACTTTTGTATGTCACTAAGGTTTAAAAAAACTTCATTATATTGATAATTTTCTGGATCGTCCGCTATTGCCCTAGCAACATTCCTTAAAGGCTCCGACAACTGTAAGCGCTGCCCTTCTAATTCAGTGGTTCTTGATGGCCTGAAAGTCACATCACTAATTAAATCATGATTTTTTAACACTCGAATAGTATCAGTAGGAACTGTTCTATAATCAAAACCTTGACTTAGTTTCCAACTTGGATTGATGACATTTAGTAATGTTAATAATCGGTAAGAACAGTTTTCATCAATAAAATAATAATCAAAACGAATTTCGTTTAACTCCCATATATGGCGTGTAAACGTTTGTATTTGTGCCGCAGTCAAATCGAGTCTGTACTCCCATATATCTCGACTTTCTATATGATTATATTCATTTACTTTTTCAAAATATGACACTAAGGAGACGTAACCAGGGTAACCACCAGTAAGGCCCTTCACTGTAAAGGTAATTTCATCGTCACTAGGGTCAGTATAGGCTGCAAAATTAATAGCAGAGGACAACAAGGTATGCTGCTGTTTACCATCTAAGCGCAATAGAGTATGCCCAAACATTGAAGATGGGCTGTTCATATACGATGCCGGGAATATTAAATAAAGTTGATCGCCTTTAATTTCGCTATACCACTTATCATAAGCTGGACAAATATTTTTTTGTGTTTTTTTAAGTAGCTTTAATTTAGGCAGTTTTTTTTGTAGGTAGTGTAATCGTTCTGGAAATCGACACTGAGCAGACCCATCTCCACTTTCATAGAGCTGAAAAGCTTTAATAGTTGCTATTAGCTCAGCTTTAGAATCAGTCTTACCTTTCTCTGAAAAAAAGAATTTTTCGTCATCTACTTCACTGTAAACAGTCGAAAACAAACCCTGCTGTTCATAATGTAACAAAGCCAGCCATTTAGGGTCTTCAGCGATGGACTGTAAACGTTGTTGGTCAAGTTCAATCGCAATACTAGATAGGCTAGTTAACGATAAAATAAAAGCGAAGCTCAGTTGGATTATAGAGTTCGGTACTAATTTCAATCCGTTGATCATATTTCTTCTTATTCAATTAGCAATAAAGGGTATTAGAAATAATTCTAACACCCTTTATTTTCACTTATACAACCTATAATAAATTATTTGCTATATAAGTTTGTCAAAAAACTTTAAATTAGCCTAAGTATTTAGCTAGCTCAGAGTTTTTCTCCATAACATTAACCATAGCTTTGTATGCATCTTCTGATGTAGCCGAAGTGCTAACAAAGATAGCGTCAAAGTTAGACTTTAAAGCTGTAGTAAATTCAGCTTTATCAGCTGCATCAACACCGATTAATGAAGAAAGCGCATCTAGTGACTCGCCTTGGCCGCGAGCAGTATCAACCGCTAGCTGTTCCATGTTTTGATCCATAAAGATTTCAGCTAATTTTAATGGGCCGTTAGCAGCACCACAGCCTAAAGTACCAGAAGTCATGCCAAAAGTTTGGTTGCCAGAAGATCCGTTAGTGGTAGCAGCCATTACATGCTCGTACCATTCATTGGCATCAGGGAATACTACTTCAGTACCCAAGCCACAACCTGCTGGAGATGCAATTGAAGAAGACGCGGCTACAAATAATGCAGCACCTGCGATAATTTTTTTCATATAACTATCCTTGATCTATAAAATAAACTAATAACAATTTAAAATAAATTGTCGTTTTATATAATGCCAACTTTAATTACGGTGTCGAGTCTTTTTGCTGCGATGTCCAAAAAATGAGAAGTCCGTTAGATTGCATGTACAATATACAAACACATGGCAGAGATTGACTCACAGATAAAATGCTTAAATACTAATTAGTATCGTTTTATTATCCTAGGCATTGTAAAATGCTACTAAATATTAAAATTGAGCGTCAAAGGCTATATGCAAAAAACAGGCAGCAAACCTACGGTTTTAAGCGTCAGCCAGCTAAACCGCCAAAGCAAAGAGCTACTGGAAACTTACTTACACAATGTTCAAGTTAGTGGCGAAATCAGCAACCTTTCACGCCCTGCCAGTGGTCATTGGTACTTCACCTTAAAAGACCAGCGCGCCCAAGTTCGCTGCGCTATGTTTAAAAGCCGCACCCAATACCTAAAGTTTGTACCTAAAGAGGGTGAGCAAGTACTTATTAATGCATCGGTTGGCTTGTATGAAGCTCGTGGCGACTATCAGCTAATTGTAAATGGCATGCAAAGCGCAGGTGAAGGCGCTTTAAAACTGGCGTTTGAGCAATTAAAAGCGCGCCTATATGAAGAGGGCTTATTTAATCCTGATACTAAAAAACCGCTGCCTAAGCACCCTAGACATTTAGGCGTAATCACCAGCCCCACTGGCGCGGCTATAAAAGACATACTGTCGGTTCTAAAACGACGTTTCCCAAACTTGCCTATTTCTATTTACCCAACTCAGGTTCAAGGGGAAGCCGCGGCCGCTCAAATTTCCCAAGCTATTGAACGAGCAAATCGAGATAAACTATGCGACGTACTCATTGTTGGTCGAGGTGGTGGCTCGCTTGAAGATCTTTGGCCTTTTAACGAAGAGATTGTAGCAAGAGCCATTTTTAACAGCCAGATTCCCATTATCAGTGCCGTAGGCCATGAAGTAGACGTTTCTATTAGTGACTATACCGCAGATTTACGAGCTGCAACCCCGTCGGCAGCCGCCGAATTAGTCAGTCCCGATCGCTTTGAATGGCTTGGTCGTTTTGAACAGTTAGAACGATCTTTAACCCGCATTATGCAAAATCGCTTATCCCAGCAGCGCTTTAATTTATTGCAATTGGTCAAGCGCTTGAGGCATCCTAAGGACAAGCTACAAGAAAATATGCAACGCTTAGATATGGCGCAAATGCGACTAAACAACAGTTTACAGCGCCAGCTTTTAAGCCAGCAAGCTCATCTAACTGGTCTTAGCCACCGGCTACAAAGTAATAAGCCGGACAAGCAAATAACACAGATGAAGCAAACGGTTCTGCATTTACAGCAACGTATGCAGCACAGTTTACAATTGCAATTACAGGATTTTAAAAATAGGCTGGCTAGGCAAGCCGAAGTATTGAATGCGGTAAGCCCGCTTAGTACCTTAAGCCGTGGTTATGCGATTGTAACGACTGAATCGGGCAAAGCCGTTAGAACCAGCTCGCAGGTTAAAGTGGGTGATACTGTTACAGCCAAGCTACACCAAGGTTCTTTTAGCTGCTCGGTAGACAAGATCCATAAGACAAAATTGTAATAAATATAGGATATTTAAGCTCTATGCTCAAATTAGTTGCACTTGCATTAATGTTAACAACTGCCACTTTTGCCAAAGCAGCACTTCCTGAAAGTGCAGCTGTTCCAGGTGGTGTGGTGAGCATAAAACTCACAAAGCCATTAACTTCTATTCCCAGTGTTAGCTTTAATAAACGAGCCGTTGCGGTGATTAAATATAATAATAGCTGGCATGCGGTGGTCGGGTTGCCTTTGTCATTAAAACCAGGCCAGCACTCTATTGATGCAGACGGTGAAACGATAAATTTTCAAGTAACTGATAAAAAATATCCAGAGCAGCGAATCACCTTAAAAAGTCGTAAACATATTGATTTAAGCGCAACCGATCTTGCTAGGCATAGAGGCGAAAAGGTAAAAGCAAAAAAAGCCTTTAAAACATTCGACGGTGAACGTATTCCCAACTTTGCCATGTTAAAACCTGTAGACGGACCTTACTCTAGCCCGTTTGGTTTAAAGCGATTTTTTAATGACGAGCCTAGAAACCCCCACAGTGGATTAGATATTGCAGCACCCACCGGCACACCTATCAAGGCTCCCGCTGAAGGTAAAGTAGTATTGACTGGTAACTTTTTTTTTAATGGTAACGTGGTGTATGTGGACCATGGTCAAGGCGTTGTCAGCATGTTTTGCCATTTAAGTAAGATAGATGTAGTGAACGGAGATTTTCTAAGTAAGGGCGATGTATTGGGTAAGGTAGGCGCAACCGGCCGTGTAACTGGGCCGCATTTACACTGGTCTTTAAGTCTTAATAATACACGTATTGACCCTATGTTAATGCTAACTAAATAGAGGATACCGTGGACGATTTTTCAGATTTCAAAGCGGCCATGAGTGGCGTCACTCCGCTAAAGGCTAATAAAAAAGTAGACTTAATTAAAAATAAGCAATCTAGCGCGGCTATCGCACAGCGTCGCCAAGATGCTACTCAATTAACCGAGTCTATAGCCAATCACTTAAGCGACGATTATGTGCACATGGTGCAGCCCTACGATGTACTTTCGTATCGCAGCGATGGTTTGCAAGACGGTGTATTTAAAAAATTTAGACTGGGAAAATACACCATTGACGCTCGTTTAGATCTGCACAAAAAAACAGTAAACCAAGCTCGGGTCGATGTTTATGAATTTATCGAAGACGCGATGAAATATGACCTACGTAACTTAATGATACTGCATGGCAAAGGCGAAAAAGAACCTACCCCCGCATTGTTAAAAAGCTGGGTCAATAAATGGCTACCACAATTAGACGATGTATTGGCGTTTCATAGCTGTCAGCAAAGACATGGTGGTACCGGCGCTGTATACGTTATGCTACGTAAAAGTGAAAAGCATAAACAGCTGACCCGCGATCAATTAGGCATAAAATAATCAGGGGTTATATTAGTTTTTAAGCTTGTTAAGGGTCATATCTGAACTAAGATTATAGGAGAGAATCTATAGAGAAGTTTTATGGCTAACCCAATCAGAAATTTATTAAGCTTTGCCGCTAAGGGTGAGATTAAGGCACTAAAACAGCGAATCCACGAATTAGAAAGTGAAAATAATCAGACCAGCCTTCAGTTAGCTAACGCCGATAATGCACGAACAGCCGCTGACGAGTTACGTTATCACATTGAAGATATAGCGGCTGAAAACACGAGTATGAATCAGCTGTTATTTAAAACGATATCCAGTATAAACGACATACACTCTTTAGTAAGTTTAAATGCAGACAGCCTAGGTGCCGAGCGGGCTAAATTAAAAGACAATGAGTCCGCTTTCAGTCAAATTAGCGTGATCTTGCAGCAAGTAGGTACTAACTTAAATCAAATTGACAGTCGTGCAAGCAGCACGGCTGAACAAATGACTGACCTAAGCGAGTCGGCACTAAAAATTAATTCTTGTGTGTCTCAAATTGAAGCCATTAGCGATCAAACTAATTTACTAGCACTTAACGCTGCAATAGAAGCTGCCAGAGCTGGAGAGCAAGGCCGAGGCTTTGCTGTGGTTGCTGACGAGGTTCGTACATTAGCTGGTCAAACTGGCAAAACTACCAAAGAAATTGCCGGTATTATTAGTAATACCACCAAATACATTGAGAACATTGCTAATAGTATTAGCAGTATTCGTGAAGACGCTTCTAATTTAAAACAAACCACCAGTACAATCGAGTCATCAGTAAAACTAATTACCGACTTGTCTCGCAACATGAATTTAATTATTGGCCGCAGCACTAACGAAAGCTATATTCAAATGGCCATGCTTAGCCTTACCGTTTTTAAGTCGAGAGTTTACGAATTGAGTGCCATTGGCTCTGCTGAAAGCGAGCAAATGGAACAAATAAAAGACTATAAAAGTAGCCGTTTGGGGCACTGGTATTATGACGGCTTAGGTTTTAGTACCTTTGGAAAACTGCAAAGCTACCGCAGCTTTGAACCCCACTTAATTAGTATGCATGAAAATGCCTACAGTGCATTAATAGGTCTTACTAATAAGAGCGTTCAACTAAAAATAGATTACTTAGAAAAAATGGAAAGCGAGAGCTTAGAATTAATTAAGGCACTTTCTTCTTTCAATGATGATCTTCACAATATGGCGAAAGATGCTATGGAAAGTACCAGTAACGATAGCGTTATATTCTAAACTTAAATAAAGACAGCCCCTCCTGCTTGCGGAGGGATCTGTTTTAATATTGTTATTGGAAATGTAACTGTAAACGTACTGCCGACACCTTCTTTACTATTTACCTCTATTGTACCTCCATGCAGTTCTGTCATATTCTTAACTAAAGATAAACCTAAGCCCGTCCCATCTTGAGACCTGGATAGCTCGCTATCAACCTGAATAAACGGCTGAAATAATTTATCCAAGTTTTCATTACTTACACCAATACCCTCATCCCAGATTTCAACTCTAAACTGACTACTTGTATTTGAGCAATTTACTCCGACTGACTTACCATTCTCGGTAAACTTAATCGCATTTGAGAGTAGGTTCAGTAATATCTGTTTAAATCTTTTTTCATCCATAGCGACATCATCCGTATTCATCGCATTAGCGTACTTAACTTTGATAGATTTTTTATCTGCTAATGAATCAACCATTTCAATAGCTCTCTTAATAGTTTTATCGACACTGATATTAGACTTGCTCAGTGTCATTTGACCTGCGTTAATTTTTGATATGTCTAATATATCGTTAATTAAATCCAGTAAATGTACACCTGATCTTTGGATCACTTGTAGATATTGATACTGTTTATCATTTAAATTTTTATTGTCGTTACCAAGCATTACATCGCTTAATGAAATGATTGAATTAAGTGGTGTTCTTAGCTCATGACTCATTGTTGATATAAATTCATCTTTAATTTTACTTGATTTATTCAGCTGTTTATTAAGCGCTAGAATAGACAATCTTTCTTTTTTAAGTAATAGCTCGGATCTTATTCTTTGTGTTGCATCTGAATGTACGCCTACAACTCGTATAGCCCTACCATTATCATCACGCTCTATTACTTTCGATTTAATTAAAATATACTTCCAATTATTAGCTCGAGTTTTCATTCTTATTTCAGATTTAATTAACTCATTATTATTATTATCGAACAATGCTTTATTCATTTTCATCAATTTTTCAAAATCGTCAGGGTGAACTAAAGAATCTAAAACTCCCCTATTTACTTTAGACTTACTCGAGTACCCTAACATTTCGACTAAACTCACATCGAAATATTCTTTTTTTTCTCTGAAATTAAGATCAAAATACCCTTGGCTAGTGGCTTGCATTGTGGTTCTTAAGCGCTCTTCTTTCTCCTTAATTCTCTTCGCAAACTCAGCTTGTCTAGAAATATCCTTAAATTCAAATAGTAAAAACCTATCTTTATCATTCTCAAGAATATTTATACTACCTAGATACATGATATTTTTTATAAATATTTCAAATGTAGTCTTTTCATGTGACTTAATTACGTTTTCCATATTTATTACTAGATTAGGAATACCAACACTAGAGATGTTTTTCTGTTCACCCTTTATAAGCCCAAGATTAGATTCTGACGGTTTACTCCAGTCAATAATTTCACCACTAAATGACGTCACTAACTTTATATCTAAAGATTCGAAGAATGAATTTTTATAAATAAGATTTGTTTGCTCTTTTTTATTTGAAAAATAGACAAATTGTAAAAATATGACTATAAATATTAGAATTACTATGGCGTAAAATAATAAAATTAAGTTTTGAATAAACTCAAATATATAAAATAGTTCTTGATATTGTACCTCGATATGAATCCAGCAACCTAGATCATCAACCCACTCGTAGAGACCAACCCAATAGCCATCAGATCTGTCATTGAAGGTGATTTTATTAACTGATTCTTTATATTTAGGAGGTGTATAACGATTCTCGCTTATAAAGCTACTTTTATTCAATATGTCTGCACTGGTACTAATTGGAATAACTCGACCTGTTTCACGAAATGAAGCGGAAGCCAATATACCTGAGAAATCTTTATCTAAATCTAATACGAAGTGGGCATAGCCAATCATTTCTGCTTCAAATGACAAAATAGCAATGGTAAATATTATTCGATATATTCCACTGCCCTGAAGTTCTTCTCTGATCATTAAATCTCTTTCACCAGACTGTAACTTGACAGCGTGACTATAAAGCTCAAATCTATATTTTGTCCGGTAATATTATTTGTGCTGGATACTACAATACCGTCTTTATCAGAAAAGTAGATATCGTCAGCGACGATATACGGTTTAACATTGGTCAGCCAGCCGTCAATATCACCTTTAAATTCATTATCAATAAAATCACCAATTACAGGCGAATTTAGCCATAGCGATAACTCACTATCTACTTGCTTCTTCCAGTTATTCAAGCCTAAAGTGGCCGCTGATAAAATTGTATCCATGGTAGTTTGCTGCAGATCCACATACTTATCTTTAATGGCTGCGATCAAATAAAATGACGATACCGTTAAAATAGCCACTACCACGATAAAAAGAATCGCTAGCTTCCAATTTCTGAACATTTTCACACCTGTATAAGCTTATATTCTATTTACTTATATTAAATTTCTAAAAATTTATCTTCAAACTTATTACCTTACTTTACATATAGTTAATATTAGGCGATATCCGTGACATTACCCAAATTTATGCTGAACTATAGGTATATAAATAAGGTTGTTAAGTGGTATGGAAAGCAAAGTCTACCAACCCAAAGTATTACTCATAGACGATACCCCAGATGTAAGAGCGGCATTTAAAGCGTTACTTGAATCAGAGGGCTATCGGTTTTTTGAAGCTGAGAATGGTACAGAAGGCATTAAACAAGCGATAAAGATATCTCCAGACTTAATATTTTTGGATGTCATGATGCCTGGCATGGATGGCTTTGAAACATGCATACAGCTTAGAAAAAACAAAGTAATTGCTGATATCCCCATCATTATGGTGACAGCGCTTGATGACAAAGAAAGTAAGATTAAAGGATTAGAATCTGGAGCGGATGACTTTTTAAGTAAACCGATTGATACACTCATATTTAAAGCTCGTGTTAAGACAATTATTAACCTTAATCGTCATCAAAAACTTAAAAGTCGTGAGATACAATTACAGAATACGTTAAATCAAACAGTTAGCTTATTAAACGATTTAATGAGCCTAAGTATTCAATTTAACCAAGAAGATAGTGAAAGAATTATTCAGGTTTTGTCATACTTAGCCAATAAATTAAAGCTGACGGATAGTGTCCAACTTAAACATGCGGCCCAACTTCTCAATATAGGAAAATTGGCTTTACCTTCTGAAATTCTCGGAAAGCATGACTCTGGTGAAAAGCTAACAGCTGAAGAACTACACTTTTATAAAACTTATCCCAGCATAAGTAAAACGTTAGTATCAAAAATATCTGGCTTTGAACGAGTTGGCGAAATAATTTCTTTTTCTATGATTACAAATAAAGAGCTAGCTTCTTTAAATACCAATATTAACCACCCTGCTTTTTTAGGGCATTTAATATATTGTACTAAAGCTATGGATAAATTAATGCTAGAAGGCTTCTCTCCTAAGCTTGTTGAAACAGAAATGTTAAAGAATTCTGACAAATATCATCCTAAAATAGCCTCATTGTTAAAACATGCTACTCCCATTATGTATGAGTCAACACCTACATTATTGTCGGTAAAAGAACTTAGAGTTGGTATGCTCTGCCACGAGGATATTAAAAGTACTCAAGGAACTTCGATACTTAAACAAGGCGAGGTAATCAATCAAGTTAATCTAGAGAAAATTTTAGTATTTTCTTTGGGTGTAGGTGTTCAAGAACCGTTCACAATAATGCGAAGAGTGGTTTCTTCCAGTAAAAATAATAAAAATAGCAATATAATATAAATTAAATTGACGCTATTAACGTACAATATAACTTACTAATAATTTTTCTAATACATGTGCTCACTGTGAACTTAATCTGTAATACGCTTCATATACCAGACAATCAAAGTAAAGGCTTTAATATTGATGGCCAGCTAATTTTTATTGTTAA
>JAWUVO010000076.1:0-20767 GCA_034112325.1 Bermanella sp.
TCCACATTATTTAATTAAAAGTTCGCTAGTGGGTATTATGGCTCAGCGATTGGTCAGAACCCTGTGTGGGCACTGTAAGAAAAAGAAGCCAACTGACCTGAAGATGTGGCAAGATTTGGTGCAGCCATGGAGTGCAAAAGCGCCCGAGTTCACATATCACCCAATAGGGTGCTTAGAATGTAGGAATACTGGTTATATGGGCCGGGCTGGGCTCTATGAACTTATGGTCATGAATGATACATTGGCGGGCCAAATTAAAGAGCAAACCGACGTAGGGATGCTTAGACGCACGGCCATGAAACAAGGCATGCGCAGTTTAAGACTCAGTGGCGCTCAGAAAGTAGCGGCTGGTCAGACGACGATAGAAGAAGTGTTAAGAGTCACGCCTGCAGAAGTAGGCTAACATAATATATAACCAAGCTATTTTTACGTGCGTATCATAACCTTAAGCTTAGATTAAAGATTAAGGGGCGGCACACTTGAAGGTAGTAGTATGGGTTTTCCAGCAATAGTAGACGTCGAAGCCTCTGGCTTTGGCCGCGGTAGCTACCCAATAGAGGTAGGTATAGCGTTAGAAGATGGCAGTGTTCATGCCATGTTGATCAAGCCTGCAGATGGCTGGGATCATTGGGACGAGTCAGCCGAAAAGATTCATGGCATTAGCCGCGAGCATTTAATAAAAAATGGCAAGCCAGTTAGAGATGTGGCAATATTTTTAAATGATCTGTGTGGTGGCCAAGTACTTTATAGTGATGCATGGAGCTTTGATAGTTCATGGATAGGACGTTTGTTTGACGAGGCTGAAATAGTACAGAGATTTAAACTAGATACTATTACCAGGTTGTTAAAGGAAGATGAGCTTGAAAACTGGAGTGAAGTTAAAGACGCCACCATTAAAGAGCTTGGTTTAGATGTGCATCGCGCGGCTAACGACGTAACAATTTTACGCGAGACATTCAAAAATATTAAAGCTTGATATAAAGCCATTTTTTTATTCTACGATAAAGGCAGCCTAGGCTGCCTTTATCGTATATGTCAGTTTATCAGAGCTTATAGCTGCTCAAATCTAAATGCATCGTCGATGCAGTTATGCTTAAAGTTAAAGCCTTTTTCTAATAGTACGCTGGGCAATACTCGGCTACTGCCTAATAGTAGCAAGTCGCCCATCTCCCCAAATAGTGCTTTCACCACACATTCAGGCATGGGAAATACAGTAGGGCGGTTGAGTGCATGGCCTAAAGCTTTGCTGAAGTCTTGATTGCTCACCGGTGTCGGAGCCGTAAGGTTAACTGGCCCAGAAACTTCATTGTTTAATAAAAATGCCATGGCTCTAATTTCATCACTTAAACTAATCCAGCTCATATATTGTGCGCCACTTCCAACCTTACCACCCAATCCTAATTTAAAAGGCAGTAACATTTTTTTCAGCGCGCCGCCGTTAGGAGTAATCACCACTCCCGAACGCATCAATACCGTTCGTATACCGGCTGCTTGTGCGGGTAAGGTTGCTTGTTCCCATGGAGCCACCACTTGGCTTAAAAAGTTACTACCGGCAGGGCTGGTTTCATCAACGGCAATACTGCCTGTGTCACCATAAAATCCAATGGCACTGGCGCTTAAAAATACGGTTGGTGGAGTTGGTAATTTAGCAATTGAGCGTGCCAGTAAATCTGTGCTGTGGGTACGGCTTTGAATGATTTGTTGTTTACGCTTTGGGGTCCAGCGTTGATCGCCAATATTGACACCGTTCAAGTTAATAACAGCGTCTAAATGAATATCGGCATCTAATTGAATATGGCCGGTGGCTGGGTCCCAATTAAAACGGCTATTTTTATTATTCCTATGAAGAATAAAAACAGAGTGTCCTTGCGCTTCTAGATAAGGTACGAGGGCTGAGCCAATTAATCCACTGGCACCACTGATTAGTACATTCATATTTCACAACCTTTTTGTATATACATATTTATACGTCATAAGCCTTAAGTTGGATGTTGTAGTACTTTTCAATACGGCAATATTTATTTGCTCGGCGGTATAGAATAAGTCCCGGTAGCATGGGCTACAGGAATTGAGCTTCCTTCACTAAAAATAAAAACATCGCCAATGACCAGTTTTTTACCTACTTTAATTAAGCGGCAATCGGCCACTAAATCTTTATGCGCTGTGGGTTTATTTAAAAAATTAATATTAATGTTAGTGGTAACAGCAAGCGGAATTAAGCCTTTTTCCCCTAGTATAGCGGCATAAAGAGCAAGGTCGGCTACTGCAAATATCACCGGACCAGAAACGGTTCCCCCTGGGCGTAAATCTGAGTGCTCTACTTTATGGTGAACTTTTGAACATTGCGGTTGGATAGACACAACACGGGTGCGGCATTGGGGGAAGTCACTTTCTAAGAACTGATTGATTTGATCTGCAGTGGCCATTGGGGATGCTCAATATTAGATAATTTAAGCATATAGAAAGATAGGGCATGATGCACCCGTATAAAAAACCAGCGCTTGAAAATGGGTATCGCGCTGGCTAAGGCAGAGTCTAATGACAGGGTGCAATCTACAGGCTAATTTTCAGTAAGTGTTATTTTATCATCCTTATAATAAGCCTCTACTCTGGGATTCATAAGCGCTTTCCAGAGTGGCGGTATTAAAGCGATAACAAACATTGTGGCGTACCCAAATGGTAATTGTGGGCTATTGTCATAATGCCTTAAAACCTGATAACGACGAGCAGCATAAGCATGGTGGTCACTGTGACGCTGCAACTGGAACAAAAACATATTGGTTAAAAAGAAGTTACTATTCCAGCTGTGTTCGGGGGTTACACGTTCGTATTTACCATTGTCTAACTGACGACGGTGAAGGCCGTAATGTTCAATGTAATTTATAATCTCTAATAAGGTAAAGGCCACAAAGCTTTGCAAAAAGAAGAACGCGACCCCCAGCCAAAATTCTGCACCTAATAACTCAAAAAAGACTCCCATTAGTAGGCTAATAGAAACAGAGAATAAGTAATACCAAATTAATTCATTTTTAATACTGAACAACGACAGCCCTTGTTTTGCCAGTTTTGCCTTTTGCAGAGTCCAGGCATTTAAAAAGTTATGGATGTAGGCATTAGGTAGAAATGCATATAGACCTTGGTTGTAACGAGAAGAACTGGCATCCATAGGTGTTGATACGTTCACGTGATGTCCATATAAGTGCTCAATCTTAAACCCACCATAGCTTACTAACGACAGTAGTAAGCCACCACTTACCTGTTCAAGCTTAGTATTTTTATGTATTAGTTCATGGCCCATATTGATGGCAATGATACCTCCCACAGTACCCATACTAAGAACATAGCCTAGTTGGCCAACAGTGGTTAGATCTGTCCAGTTAACTAAAAAATAACCGGTGGTAAAAAGGCAAATAAAATAAAGGGGAAAGCCCGAAAGTGCTAAATACCGATAAAACTGGTCGTTATTTAATTCAGATTCTTCATCAGCTTGGGCATTAACTGGGTCTTTACCCAGTATCAAGTCAGCCAATGGCACGATCAAAAATAGAAATATAAGCGAAAGCCATGGTGTCATGACACTCTCGTGGGTGGTTGTGCCCAGGTAATAGCTGATAGTCGGCAATAATAGGGGCAATAAAAACATGAGGTAGCCATATTTTTTAATGCTTAAAACCGTTTTGGGCTTGAGGACGTTTAAGATCACTGCTGACTCTCCTTAGTTTAATATTATTCTTGGTTTAGGCGCCGATGAATTAACATTAGTAATAAATAGTAGGATTGTCAAACAATTCGACGATTTCCCAAGAATAAGGCCTGTATTTACTAAATAAGGTGGATTAACAGGGGTCACTGGGTCAAGGTGGGGTCAATTAGCGAGGCTTTATGTGTTCTTGTTCAAACTGAAGCAGTGGTACGGCGGGGCTCCAGAAGTAACCTTGGGCTTTTGAACATTTTAGTGATTGCAAGCAGTGCATCTCTTCATTTGTTTGAATGCCCTCGGCTACAGTAGTGGCGCCAGTTGCATGGGCTAATTGAATAATGGCATTAGCAATGCTTTGATTGGTTCGGCTTTTATGGATGTTGCGAACAAATGCCATATCAATTTTAATTTCATCGGCTTTCATTGTTTGTAAATATTGCATAGAACTGTAACCCGTTCCAAAATCATCAATCGAGATTCTAAAGCCCAGCAGTTTTAGCTTGCGAATGGTTTCTAAAAACAATTCGGTGTTACTTAAAATAGCGGACTCGGTTATTTCTAAAACAATTTTTTCGCTGTCAATTCCATAATACATGATGCTATTTTGTAAGTGAGATATGAGCGCGTCTTCTGCCATATCTAAAGCGGATAAATTTATTGATACTTCAAAGGTATTGTAAAAATTAGCATGTTCGTTTTTCAAATCGCCTAACCATTTACAGGTGTTTTCGATAACATACTTTGTAATGGGAAATACCAATCCACTTTTTTCTGCCAAAGGAATAAAAATATGAGGGCCAATAAATCCATCTGTAGGGTGTTGCCAGCGTAATAATATTTCTCCACCACATAGTGTATTATTTTCCAATTTATATTGTGGTTGAATATATAATTCAAGAGAGTTGTCCCTGATAGCGACTTCTAAATCAGACATTAACAATACATTATCTTTAATATTTTGATCTTGTTCTTGAGAATAAAATAACCAAGGAATATGTTGTTGTTGTGCTGTTAATAATGCAATTTGTGTCTGTCTAAAGTTTTCTTCAAAACTAAATTCATCACTATAAATATTACAACCAGTGGTGATGTCAATATTAATGTTCTTAATACTTTTTATCGAATATTTTTCAAATTCGTATTTAAGAGATACTAGAATTTTTTTTACATTTAATTGTTTCTCTATATTTGTAGCATAGTGTGGGATCGCAGCCATTAAAAATACCTGTTCGCCAGGTAAAGCAATTAAATATATAGTATCTTCCGATGGTAATGTCATTGGTACTGCCCAGTCCTGAGTTTTTATATATTGGCTTACCAGCTCAGATTGGCCACTATAATACTCAGATAGTGCAGCAGGGCCATATAGCCCCACCAGTTCTTTTAAGCCATGAATTTCAACGGCTACTAATATCAATTGATTATGTTTTTCTTGCAAACTTGGAATGAGTGTAGGCAGTATATTTTTTAAATAACTAAAATTACCTATGGCAGTATCTGGATAAGTATAAGATTGGCTAAGCATCGTGCGTTCTGTGTTTTTCATACGGTGAGCTAGCGCAACTGAAAACATAAAAAGTTCTGTCAATGTTCCAAATAAAAATCCGTGCATAGTGAAAAAATTAACTGGCATTATTCCTAGAACAGTACTCATACCAATAAATCCGCCAGTAAGTGTAAATACCCATGAAATTAAAAAGTATTTTGCGGGTTGATAGTGGTTACGATAACTTACAATAGCAACACTGATTCCAAATGTAGTTCCAAATATTTGTAAAATAATAAACGGCTGAATCATGATGTATTCGGGAATAAAAAAACTAATGCCAGCACCTACAATACTAAAAATGCTCATAGGTTTAATAAACTTAACAAATTTAGGTGCGTTTTTATCAATTTCCAAAAAGGCAGCTGCAAAGTTGGTAATGATAAATATAACCATGAAATTCATTGGCATAATATTTTGAGCTAACCAAATCTGCACTTCCGTTGGAAATATTAAATAGCCAAATCCATTTAAGCTACTAAAATATATGACCGTTAATAGATGAAAACTCATATACCACAGGTAGGTATTACTTGGGTGCATGGCGTAAACAATAATGTTGTACAAAGCCATTACAAGTAATACACAAATAACCCCGCCCCAGAAAAAATTAAGTTCCCTTTCGTTTTCTCGCAAGCCTTCAGTGTTATAAAGGGTCATAGGTAAAATACCCGGGCCATTATTTTGTTTATATAATAGTAGTGTTAAAGGGGTTCCATTTTGGATATAAAAATCGAAAGTCGGTCCCATGTATCCATTAGTAATGGTTTCACTGAGAATGCTATTTTTGTCTATTAAGCCTATTTCATCACGCTTAATTAGCTCGCCTTTATCGTATAAATAGAAGTGTAGATGTCTAATAATATGGCTGTTGACGACTATAGTTCGATGCTGAGGCTGGTTAGATTTGAAATTAGGTATGAGAATAATTTTATGCCAGCTACCAGTTGGGCCGGGTTTGATAGATTCTGAGTATTGATCGGGGTTAAACAGTTGAAGTTGATTCGCTTGAATAGGTTCGTCCGTTTTAACCAGTAGACTTGGCAGAGCGCCGTCAATATCTATGCTGTTTCTGTCGTCCACAGTAATTTCATATGCTTGCGCTTGATGGGCAAGCAGGAGAATAAGCAGGGTGAATATATAGCGCAAATGCAGCATGTGCTTTAAAAGTGCTCTAAGATAAATGACACTCTTTTAGGTTAGCTCAAATGCTCCACATTGTTTAGTTAACATTACAAAATTTCCCATTGACTGCCGGTATCAGAGTTGACGGCCGTGCACTTAAAGCTTTTATCAAAGCACGGCAGGAAGTCTGCCTCATGATGGGTCACATAGAGTAACGTGGTGGCTTGTTGTTGAGCTAATAAGGTGATGAAACCTAAAACTAACTGGCGGTTAGGTTCGTCTAAGCCTTGACAGGGTTCGTCCAATATAAGCAAAGCAGGTTGCTTGATCATAGCCCTGCATATAAGTACAAGTCGTTGCTCGCCATAGCTGAGTTGATGTAACGAGCTATCAGAATGATGCGCTAGCCCCACCTGTTTAAGCCATTCCATAGCGATATTTTTTTGGTATTGATCTACTTTATTGTATAAACCAATACTATCAAATAGTCCGCTTAGTACAGTGCTAATAACATTGGTAGTGGCTTTGTATTGCCATTGAAGAGCTGAGCTTATAATGCCTATATGTTGTTTGATATCCCAAATACTTTCGCCGCTGCCTCGTTTAATACCAAATACAGTGAGGTCATTTGAGTAACATTGTGGGTGATCCCCAGTGATTAAATTAAGCAGGGTACTTTTTCCACAGCCATTTGGACCTAATACTGTCCAGTGTTCTCCTTGTTTAATCGTCCAGTTAAGGCTTTGAAAAATTAGCCGATCACTGTAAGCAACACGCCCATTATTTAATATCACCAAAGGCTGATCTTGCTGTAAGGTAAGATGAGCGGTACAAGGATCTTTAGGCGGGAGTGTTAAACTGGCACCATCAAATGTTAAATAAGCTTTGACGGTTTCGCTATCAAGGATTTTTTGTTTTGTACCCTGAGCCAGCAATTGACAGTTTTGTAAAAATCCAAGATGTGTGATCCAGTCAGGAACCTCATGTAATCGATTAAGGATTAAAACTAAGGTTTGTCCCTGTTGGTTAAGTGTATCTAAAGTACTTTTTAATATTTTTTGACTATTTAAATCTAGCCCATCAAATGGTTCATCAAAAACCAAGAGATCCTGCGGCTGTAATAACGCACGAATTATAATGACTTTACGACTTTCGCCAGTACTTAACTTTCTAAAGCCTTTGTGTAATATATGTTGAATACTAAACAGAGATACCCAATGGTCAATGGTAGTTTGATCAGAATTAATTTCTAACAATAGCTGATTGACGCTGGTGCCTTCAAATACTTCGTTGGTGATATCGCTATCATCACGTTCTTTTTCACGATCTATTAAGCGTTGCTGCTCTTCAAAACTTACAATACCCACTGATAAATTTTTAAGTCCTAATAGCTCACCTTGATGAGAGGAAAGGGTATTATTAAATAAACTAGAAAAAGAACTTTTACCACTGCCATTACTGCCAATGAAGGCCCAGCTTTCGCCGTTTTTAATATCTAATTTTTCTACAACTAAATGGCGGTGAGGGAAAATTTCTTTAGTAAATTTATTAAAATTAATCATAGGGCTCAATAGATATGTTCTAAGTTACACATTATATTTTTTATTAAATTAAAATAAGTTCGACTTTTTCGTTAATCACGTTTAAATCGGCTTCAGATAGAGATCGCTTAGATTGCTGTTCTTTAATTATCTTAGTTTGGATAATGACAAATTCTTTTTGCTCGTCAGTATTAGCAAACCCCATTAAATCATGCAGCGATGAAAGCAGTCTAATGGTCACGGCTACATTATTATTTGCTTGCTGTCTTATTTGTTCAAATGCTGCTGTGGCAACATCTTTAAATGTTAACACCTTGCAGACTAATCTCAGTATTCCCTGTTGGTCAAAGTGCTGCTTTGATGGGAATACTCGCACTGTAAGCCCGCACAATACCGAGTTAAGCTTATCGACACAGGTTATTGCTGAATAAGGATCGTTAATGCCAGGAGATAGCGCACGTAAAGCAATTTCCACCAATTGGTGAATGGCAAACTCAGGGTCCTGCACAGGTGTTCTACAAGCACCCAATAAAATTCGGTCTGATATTTGTTTAATCACTTTTTCGTCAACGGTATTATCTGAGTATACAATTGCAATAAGACTACCTTGTACCACATAATCTCCGGGGCCAAATTTACATTCAATTACCGCGTCACTTTTAGTCGCTATGGCTAATATCTCTTCTTTGTCAGTTGTTTTAACGTAGCCACTGCAGTTGGCTAACACCTTTACTTGATAAGCTAGGGCAGTAAAATCAGCACCGATAGAATCAATAGAAACGGCAGAATTATTGTTTTTATACTCGGATGGGAATAGATGCTCAATGCCAAAATTTAGCTCTCGATAAACATCATTAATCACAACATCGGCTTGAATAGACTTTGCAACGTGATGAATAAAATAAATTAAAACAACCACACTTAAAAACGTCATTATCAAAGCGATAATAATAGTTAACCCAGGTTTAAAAGCATAAGGTTGTTGGAAGCTAATGGCGCAGAATGCAAGAATACAAAACATAAAATTTGAGATGAAAGACCCAAGAACTACTTGAGTACCTGTATCCATCATGAAGTTACGCAGTAAACGAGGGCCAAATTGTGATGACGCTAACGTTAAAGCAACAATCGTAATAGAAAATGCGATACTTGTAACGGTAATCATTGCGCCTGCAATAGTGCCCAATAAGGATCGCATGGCATCAATATCCATCTGATAAACCAACGGTAAAATTAGTTCGGTGCTATCAATATAAATAGCATCGATATAGACCACACAAACGGCCAGCAAGATAGAGGTTATGACCATAAAGCTAGGAACAAACCAAAAGCTGGTACGTGCTTTTTCTATTATTGGTGCAAATTTGACAATATTAAATTTCAAAATTAAGCCTTTTTCCAATGTCGACCTTATGCAGGGTTTTACACTTTAGTCTAATACAACTTAATAATGAGACTTAGTAGGTTTGTTTTTCTAATTCATACAAGTTGTGGGTTACATCTTCGAATTTTTCTTGAAATAAGGCGCCTGCATCTTGTAGCCCTTGATTATAAAAAAAGGGTGCTAATTCTTTAGAGAAAAAATCCAGCAAAAATTCAGCTTCAAACTGACCAATATCTTGATGCATCTCTTTATCAAAATACTTTTTTAGTTTACCAACGGCTTCACTTTTTTGGCGGTCATCTAATTTTATTTCTGACATATACTAAACCCCTAGCTTGCTGATTTATAACCAACGACGAACTGATTTACAGTATTGAGTATATTGCTCACCAAAAGCGGCGGCTAAGTGGCGCTCTTCTGGCAATATTTGAAAGCGGTTCATATAGGGAATAAATAATCCGGCAATAATAAAACCGCTAATGTGCCCATAAACACAAGCTGTACCTACAATGAAAAATAAAAACCCTACATACATAGGATTACGGCTCACTTTATATAAGCCATTAGACACAAGAACATTACTTTTTTGAGGTTTCCTAGGGTCTACGGTGGTTTTCGCTTTTAGAAAACTAATGGCGGCTGGCAGTACAAAAGCAAAGCCCATTAGCCAAAAAGCAAAGCCCCATTCAATGGCACTAGTAATAGAAAGTGAGAATTGCGGGAGCAGGTTTGCAGATAAGATAATAATGGCGCATAACACCAAGGTTAATGGCAGTGGTGGCAGTAAAAGCTCTAGTTTTTTAAACATATATTATTCTTTATCGGCGATTTTATCAGGTGATAGAGACTGCCCTGGGTTTAAAATCCAGCAACGATCCATGTGTTGCATACCAATTTTTGGGTAATAACCACTGGCAGCAGGGCTGGCTAATAAAACAAGTTTACAGGTGTTTGCTATTTTTTGTGTGCATAGATCTATTAGTTTTTTACCAATACCAGAGTGTTGAAGTTGCTGGTCAACGGCTAGGTCAGATAAATAACAGCAATAATGGAAATCCGTTACACAGCGAGCAATGCCCACCAATTTATCACCAACCCATGCACTATAAGTTAAGTTAGCATGATCTAGCATACCTTGAATACATTCTGCATTATCAATAGGTCGACGGGCATCTAAAGTGCTGCTTGTTAATAACTTAAGGAACTGTTCAGCAAGAATCGGTTGGTTATATTTGTAATCAACATCCATATAGATTTAAGCCTTAGTCAGCATTAATTTAGCCGGTGTATTAAAAAATTTTAGCGAGCTACAATTACAAACAATAAAAAAGCGCCGTAGCGCTTTGTTATTGTGAGTACAAGTTTGGCCAATTAAAATTCGCCATTGTGATAAATATTTTGAACATCGTCTAAGTCATTTAACATGTCGATAAACTTATCAAACATGAGTAAATCATCACCTGTTACTTCGGTGGTATTTTGTGGGATGAACTGGATTTCATCCACATCAAATTCAATCTCACCCAAAGCTGAAACGATTGCAGTTTTAGCTTTAAAGTACTCTGTGTGTGGTGCAAACACAGTCACTTTACCGTCTTCACACTCAATGTCAGTTACGTCAACATCGGCTTCCATTAACGCTTCTAAAATGGCTTCTTCATCGTTACCAGGAAATACCAAAATAGCACTATGATCAAACATATGGCTAACGGCGCCAGAGGTGCCAATTTTACATTTGGTTTTAGTAAACGCCTGACGAACATCACCAAAGGTACGGTTAGGATTATCGGTTAAGCAATCTACAATCACCATGGTACTGCCTGGGCCATAGCCTTCGTAACGGGCGGTATCAAAATCTTCACCGCCGCCACCTTTTGCTTTATCGATCGCCTTATCAATAACATGACCAGGTACTTGGTCTTTTTTTGCACGATCAATTAAGCTACGTAGAGCAAGGTTACCATCGGGATCTAAGCCCCCTTTCTTCGCTACAACGTATATCTCACGGCCGTATTTACTGTATACCTTGGCTTTGGCGTCAGAGGTTTTGGCCATGGACTCTTTACGGTTTTGGTAGGCGCGACCCATAATTACTCTCGTTATACTTAAATTTTTAGTTATTTTACGCGTGTTAGGCCAATATTTGAACCGCCTATTCGACAAACTTGCGTAGGCTTGTATGTTGGTAAATCAAAGCTCAGCTATATAACGGCCTGTATTTTAACCTGGTGGCCACTGCAATTTACGGTCACCAATCACATGGTAATGCAGGTGAAAAACGCTCTGGCATGCATCGGCACCATTGTTTACCACCAATCGAAACGCATCACCAATACCAGCATCACTAGCCACTTGGTGGGCGACTAAGTTTAGGTGGCCAAGTAACATTTTATCTTCATCGGTGGCATCACATAACCTTGCAATAGGCTTTTTAGGTATCACTAATAAATGGACTGGGGCGCATGGCATTATATCTTTGAATGCTAAGCATAAGTCATCTTCGTAAACGATGTCGGCAGGGATCTCTTTGTTAATTATTTTAGTAAAAATTGTCGGCTCGGTTGGTAGCGGTTTTTGCATAATAGCCCCTTAATTTATATTTTAATTATTCTGGCTGGTTAGTATTAAACGCAGTATTGCTTAATAAGTTGTTGTCATCTAAAAGCTCAATAACACGCTCACTAATATCAGTAGCCATACTTTTTTCAAGTCGAACGTCAATTACATATGCCTTTACAGTCACCTTGTAATAAAAATCACGCTCGAATACAGGTGTTATTGTTGCTGCAATAGGTTTTTTTAAAAAAACATAGTGACTGCATTTAGCCGCAGATAACACTATATTTTTTAATTTTGCGATAGGTATATTAACGGGTAAATGCAGTTCAATGGCGACTAATTCATTTAGCTCACCACTGTTAGAATTACTGATAGGCATTTTCAGCATATCTCCATTAGGAACAGTTACTAAGCTGTCATTAAATGTACGCAGCTTAGTGGTGCTTAAATCTAAACTGGTAACTTCGCCATAATGATCACCAATCTGAATCATGTCGCCGATTTTATAGCGTGGTGAAATAGCCATCATTATGCCTGCTACTAAATTCTTTATGGCATCTTGTGAGGCTAAGCCAACTGCTAAACCCAATGACCCAAGCGATGCATAAATAACCGATTGTGGCGGCTGGATAATTCCAATTATTATGTATATAAGTGCTAGTAGCCAAGCTGTAATACGTAAAACAGGATAAATTTGTGCCAATTGAATTCGGTACTTTGGCTGGTAATTAACAAGGGTGTTTATCCCCCATCTTAACAACGCTAACAGCACCCAAATAAAGGCAATGGTATAGCCAATAGAGAATAAGGTAGAAAATGAAAAAAGGGATAAAAATTGTTGTAAGACAGCGTTTTCCATAAGTACCTAGTATAAATAATTCATTGAAATTAAATAACGTATCACGATAGCTGAAATGATAAGTTTCAAAGCGTAAGCGTCACGTGGGTTGGCATCATCATTCTGATCAAGTAAACCAATAACACGAAGATGTTCAAGTATCATTTTGCTTTGGTTTAAACTAATACGAAAAATCACATGATGTTCAGATGGTGTTAGCTGACCGTGAGTAGCAATTTCAGCTAGGGTGAATAAATCTAATTGAGATAATTGTTTAAAGGAACCTGAATCAATTTCTAATGGTGGGCTAAAAAATAACTCATCTTTGCTCATACCTGAATTCAAGGTGCTCAAACAATAAAATATACCCAGTTCAATACAGCCACGACTTTTTTTAACAATGGCATTAAGCGGGCTTTTTTCATTATTTAAATCGGTTAATGCAATGCCATTTACTTTCGTAATACCAGCATAGCTAATACGCTTTATTAACAGTTCTTTTAATTGCGCGTCGTTATAGTTGCTAATGTAGTACTCATGAGAAAAAATATCTTGAAATTGATAGCCGTAGCATAACCGACGCCATGCTTGTTGCTCACAGCCCATTACCCATAAATGGTGTCCCCTACTGCCTAAAACAATCGCACTAAGAGCATCTACAATTACCTGTGCATTCAGGGTGCGCTGAACCAAAAAGTGAGCATTGTCTATAACAATAACAGTGGCAGGAATGGCATTAATTGTCGCTATAAAGGTATCTAGATTATCGGGTGGTGATTCAATGTTGAAGGTCTTACTTAATGTGCTTATAACGCTTTCTACATCAGTTAGTCTATGTTCTAGACTTAACGATTTGTAGCTCTGGTCGACTTTTTTTAGATGAGCAGTAAATACGTTTAAATAGGTAGATAGACCGGTACCTTTTTCGCCATAGACGATACAGCTAATATTTCTTCCTTGTTTCCAAAGTGATACCGCAAGTGGTAACACGGCATCTTCTGTACGGCTAAGAACACGCTGGTCTAAGCCACCTAACGGCCCATCAAAAAATGCGCTGGTAACCGAGTGATCAAGTGATTTATAGGCGTCTGATTGATAGAAGCGACTAACCTGGTCTAATGGCGTAGTTGTGTCTTCAGATGTCGGCATAACAAACAGCCGTATTTGCTGCCATTTTAGTTGCAGCCAACCCTTGGTTGATAATGGCATAGGTTTTCCTTTTATTTTAATCAGTATGCCAGTGTGGACTAAAAGCCGCTACACAGTATTGATATTTTATAGCGCATATAAAAAAACCGCTTATGATAATCACAAGCGGTTTCTCAGCAAATTAATGGGGTTAAACTTGCTCTAACCAACCGTACTTATCTTCGGCTTTACCCCATTGAACATCGTTTAACGCTTGGCGAAGTTTTGCTGTTATTTCTCCAGGCTCTCCCGTTCCAACCTTAATATCTTGGCCATTATGAATCAGAGTTCCAACGGGAGTTAATACCGCCGCTGTTCCAGAAAGGGCGGCTTCGGTACCAGGTTTTTTGGCTCGTTCAAGCAACTCGGCAACGGTGAAGTCTCTTTCAGTTACTGTCATTCCCGCATCTCGAGCGATGGTTAAAATCGAGTCACGAGTAACGCCATGTAAAAAGCTACTATCTAATGCTTTGGTAATAATTTCGTTGCCATCAATCAGAATGAAATTAGCGGCCCCCGTCTCTTGTACATCGCCATTAGGACAAAAAAGAATTTGATCGGCATTACACTCTTTACGTGCACGAGTAATAGGACCCAGTGCGCTAGCGTAATTACCACCACTTTTGATCATTCCCATATGCGGCGCACAACGCAACCCGTCTTCTTCTAATAAAACTCTTAACGGTTTAACGCCGCCAGTAAAATAATCACCTACTGGTGATAGCAGTACATACAAAAGTGACGATTCAGAAGGTGCAGCGGCTTTGCCAATGGCTGGCTCTGTGCCAATGTGTGTTGGGCGAATATACATAGAACCTGGTGGCAAAGGTACGTCATCGGCATACAGTTTAACGGTTTCCTTAATCATTTGGCTTAACTGATCTTTATCAATTTCAGGAAGGCTTAATAATTCACTGCTTTGTGACATACGCTGGATATTGGCATCCATACGAAAAATATTCACACTTCCATCTTCGTGTTTAAACGCTTTTAGCCCTTCAAAACAAGTGCTTGAATAATGTAAAACATGCGCCCCTGGGTGCATGTCTAATTTGTCAGATGCTACGATACTTGATTGTGTCCAAGCATTATTTTCGTATCTCGCCAATGCCATTTTCGGCATGAAAACTGTTCCAAATGCAGCCATTTTCTTTTCCTAATTCCTAACTCTCAATTGTACAATGCTAAGATCATACGATGTGGCAGTCCAAGCTAAACAGCTTACTGCGCTAAATTCATTACTTGATCCCAAAGCCCTGTAACCGTGGCTATGTGTGTTTTTAAACCAGCTTGCTCGAGCTCAATGTCGCTTAGCAGTAACTTTTGGTTCTGCAAAGCTCTACGGTGTGCCAATGAACGATAGGCTATATAAGCCAACTTAAGGGCATCGGTATGTTTGGTATCTAGTATCTTTTCAGATGCCAAGGTGTCCAGTATTCGGACATTATCTGTCCACTTTAACAACATCGGATGAGCTGCGGAGTAGGTCAGAACAAGGTACTGAACCATAAACTCTATATCCACTATGCCGCCGGCGTCTTGTTTAAGCTGAAATTGCGCTTTGCCCACGCTTTGGGAGCCAAGATTATCGCGCATTTTTTGCCGCATTTCTCTCACTTCTTGCCTAAGATCACCAGGTTTTTGATCTTTTATTAGAATTTGACTCCGAATTTCATAAAATTTCTTTTTTAATGCCATTTCACCGCAGATAACTCTGGCGCGAATAAGAGCTTGATGCTCCCAAGTCCATGCTTCTTCAGTTTGGTATTTATAAAAGCCGTTAACCGAGGCGACGATCATTCCACTGGCACCACTTGGGCGCAAGCGCATGTCGACTTCGTACAATTGCCCAGCCCGTGTGGTGGTATTCATGATATGAATTAGGCGCTGACCCATGCGGGTATAAAACACCCCATTTTCCTGCTCACGCTTACCATTAATGCCAGTGGTGTATTTATTAGCTAGGCCGTTATGTAAAAACACTAAGTCTAAATCTGAATCGTAACTGAGTTCCAGTCCGCCCATTTTTCCGTAGCCTAGAATTATAAATTCAGGCTCCAGTACGGCTTCTCCATCGACATTAGTAGGATGACCATATTTTTTTAACATTTGCTGCCAAGCTAAATGCATGCTGGTTTCTAATATACATTCAGCTAGCCATGTTAAGCGGTCACTGACCTCCATTAGCGGTAATGCTCCCGTTATGTCACAGGCGGCAATTTGTAATTTATGAGCCTTGGCAAAATGTCTAAGCGCATCCATTTGTTCTTCTAAATCATTTTCTTCTATGCGTAATAATCTTTGGGTCAAGTCATCGGCCATATTTTGTTTATCGGCACAATTGAACAAATGAGCTGGGTGTAAAAGTTCGTCTAATAACAAAGGTGTTTCGGTAATACTTTGCGCTATCCACGGACTGGACGCACACAGGCGCACCAGTTGGGCTAATGCTTGTGGATTTTCAGTTATTAAAACAAGATACGAGGTACGCCGTAAAATAGATTCTATTAATGGTACTAAGCGCTCTAATGTGAGCAGTGGTTGATCGTTTTCCCATATAGCTTTTAATATAAGCGGCATGGCTTTATTCAAGCGTTGTTTGCCTATGGCTTGCATATGGGTTAAGGCGTTATTGTCCCGTAAACGCTGTAACAACTTTTGAGTTGCAGCTGAATTAGCTGATTGCTCGACGTTTTCGCTGTGGTTGTGCCAAATGCTTTGCCATAAATCTAAGTCATTATCCGTGGTGGACACTTGTTCTTCGGCGACAATTTGTGCGAAATGATAAGAGACATTATCACGGTGTTTAGTCAGCTCTGCCAAATACACCGACCAATCTTCAAAGCCCATAGCGTAAGCCATTTTAGCTTGGCCTAAATCATCGTCAGGCAGAGTTTGGCTTTGCTCGTCATTAAGTGCTTGAATTACATGTTCGCTATCGCGTAAAAAAACATAAGCCGCTAATAGGTGATCAATTGCGACAGCAGGCAAATAACCATTACTATTAAGATAATTAAATACTTTAAATATGTTGGGTTGTTGTAATTCAGTTTCTTGGCCACCACGGATAAGTTGAAAAGCTTGAGCTATAAATTCTACTTCGCGAATGCCGCCACTGCCCAGTTTTACATTACTATTTAAGTTTCTGCGCACAGTTTCTTGTTTGATTAGATTCTTCATTTCTCTGAGAGATTCAAACGCGCTGTAGTCTACATATTTTCTATAGCTGAAAGGTCGAAGAATTTTCATCAGCTCATTTATATGAGCCTGCGTTCCAGTAACTGCTCTAGCTTTTATCATGGCATAGCGTTCCCACTCACGCCCTTGGTCTTGATAATAATTTTCTAAGCTAGAAAAGTTCATAGCCAATGGACCAGATTGCCCATAAGGCCTTAAACGCATATCTACGCGGTACACAAAGCCATCGGCGGTGGTTTTATCTAGGCTTTGAATTAAAGCTTGTCCTAATTTAATAAAAAACTCTTGATTAGACAGACTTTTTTGGCCACTAGCTGCCGCAGTATCACCACTTTCATAATAGGCAAAAATAAGGTCTATATCGCTAGATAAATTCAGTTCACCTGCGCCTGCTTTTCCCATGGCAATTACAATTAGCTGTTGTAATTCTCCAGACTGTTTACCAGTGGGTTCACCATAACGTTTTATTAACCTTTGATGCTGCCAATTAAGTGCAACCTGAATGTGTATATCCGCTAGAGCGGTAAGTTCAAATAATGTTTGTTTTAGTGTGGCTAAGTTATTTAGATCGCGCCAAATTAATCTAACCTGATGAAGGCGTCGAAACGTTCTTAAAATAAGCCAAAGACTGTCTTCGTCTAGGCAATTATCAACAGATGTTTGCAAATCAGATTTAATAGTTTGTAGGTTTAAAGGTAGGTATATGAATTCATCTGAAAAAAGAAAAGGAATGATGTTTGGATAAAACTCTAAGCTATCGGCTACATAATTACTGATCGCGGTGGTGCGCAAAAGCTGTTGTGAGAAGTGGCTATTTTTTTGCTGATGTTGTTTGATCAAAGCCGAAAATTGCTTGGACCTTTTTAGTTGAATCGGCTCAAGTAATGTAGGGATAACCATATTTAACATGAAGATACCAATATCGCTGTGTATAAATGAAAGTATTAGTGGTGCACAGCTTAGTAGGGCTTAAGCCGTGATACCAGTTTAAATATGAGTTAAGCAAAAACTGTGAAGCTATTTATTAATAATAGGCTGAATATAGCTGTTTATGAGCTTAATACAGGCTAATTCTCTTGGCGCTTTGGTGATTCTATGTCAAAGTCTAGCGCAAACAATTAACAGTATTTAAATCATTTATGGCAATCTATGAAACTACGGCCTTTATTGCTAGTCAAAAAGCTACCTCAATTACCTAACAATAGAATTGTAAAGCCATTAATTAAAACGGTAACGATTTTATTTGCGCTTACTGCAATTCATTCTTTTGCCATGGTGCAACTAGAAGGTTTAACGGTTAGACAAAGTATTTGGCTAACTCTAACCACGTTGACCACAGTAGGCTACGGTGATTTGAGCGCAAAAACACCTTGGGGACAGCTTGCCACCATCATTTTAATGTATGTGGCGGCCATTACATTGGTAACTTTTTTAATTCGTGATTATGTAGATTTTAGACTGGCACGATTTGAACTTATTAAAGCAGGGGAGTGGAACTGGAAAATGGAAAATCATATTCTAATTATAAATGCACCAAAATATAACGGTGAGCAGTTCTTTACGCGCTTGGTTTCTCAGATAAAGATGGACCAAGACTACAAAAATACCCCTATTCTTTTGTTGAATACCGATTTTAAAGACGGGTTATCGAATCAATTAAAAGACCTTGAAGTGAGACATTTAACGGGTTCTGGAAACGATGAGAATGATTTATTAAGGGCTTATGCAAAAAGTGCTAAGCATATTCTGGTCCTGTCCAGAGACGAATACAATGCTGACAGCGACAGTATTACCTTTGATATAGCCGATAGATTGTCCCGACATGGATTAGCTCACCTTGCAGTGGTGGAATGTGTTGATGATGATAATCGCAGGCGTATTAGTGAACTCGGAGTTAAATCATTGTTAAGACCAATTCGATCGTATCCCGAAATATTGGTACGAGCTATGGATGCTCCAGGCAGTGAGATTGTGATTGAAGATATGTTTACCCGTAATCATGATCACCCAGAACGCTATAGTATTTGGCTTGAAGGTGAGCGCTGGGCCGACGTAGTTAATGCCATGGTGCAAACAGAGGTGGGAACACCAATGGCGTTTATTGACAAAGATGGCTGTGTTACTGTGCATCCTAAAGGGGACGAGCACATAGTCGCTCAAAGCCTGATAATTTTAGTTAAGAGTGGCAATATACCTACACAAGATGATGTGGACAGTGCCTTTGAAGCACACTTTAAAAAGCAAATTGCTACAACCGAGTAAAGTGATTATGTTAGCCGTGCAAAAAGATTTTATGCCCCTTCTTTTTGCACCATAGCTTTTATCTTAACTGCTTTTTCAAAGTGATTTAACTTATGTGTTTTAATCCACCAAGTAGCAACGGCCATTAACGATTCAGGGTCGCTATTTATATTGGCAAAAAATGCATAAAACGACAAGCCAACAGCCTCTCCTTTCGCTTCAATTTTTTTATCACAAACTTGAATGATCTTGTTTTTTATATTTTTATTTAACATTTTAAATAATCGATTATTTATCTTTTTTATAAATTCGTAACACAATAATTAAAGTAAATATTCCACAAGCTAAAAACCCTAGTGTAAGAGGTTGTACGGTACCGTCGTAAGCCTGACCAATATAGCTACCAATAATTACCGATATTAATGTTTGCACAGTACTGATAACTGAGTTCGCAATACCTGCAATATGGCCTAATGGCTGCACTGCTAAGGTATTAAAGTTACCAAATAAGATTCCAAAACAAAAAAACATACCAATAAAATATCCCATTAAAAACCATAACGGAGGATCGGTTTGGGTCACCATTGTAGAAGTATAAAAGCCCAGTGAAAGAACTGAAATAACGGCCAAGGCTGTGATACAAAGTTTCCCCATATCAAATATCATGACCAGTTTTGAATTTAAAAAACTTGCCAAACCAATTGCCAAAGCCAGAACTCCAAAATACATAGGAAACAATGTACCAAGACCGTATTGAACTTGAAGAATTTGCTGGGCACTGGTTAGGTAGCCAATAAAGGCACCAAACATAATACCTCCTGCAAATGTATAGTTGCGAGAGGTTGGGTTACTAAGTGTTTGTTTGCAGCCTGAAATAATATTAGCGACAGAAAGCGTAATTCGGGATTCGTCTTTAAGGGTCTCTGGTTGACGAGTACTCATCCAAATAGTAGCGACTACACCATAGATAAATAAGAATATAAAAATGGCTCTCCAGCCAGTAAATAATAAAATTCCCTGCCCTATAGCAGGAGCAATAGCAGGCACCAAAATAAACATCATCATGATAAGAGACATGATTCTAGCCATCTCTTTACCTTCAAAGCGATCACGTACCATGGCTAAAGTAACCACCCTGCATGACGCGGCTCCCATCCCCTGCAACACTCGGCCAACCAACATTGTATTAAAATCTTGAGCATAAATAGAAATCACATCGCCAATTAAAAATACTGTCATACCAATATAAATAGCCAGTTTTCGACCGTAGGCATCGCTTATTGGACCGTAAAATATTTGGCCTAATGCCATACCTAGAAAGACCATGCCTACAACAAGCTGACTATCGTTAACGCTTTTTACACCTAGGTCGGATCCAATTTGTATTAGTGCTGGCAGCATTGCATCTATGGTAAGGGCAACCATTGACATAAGCATGGCCATTAGA
>JAWUVO010000077.1:0-13253 GCA_034112325.1 Bermanella sp.
CGCGCCATCGAAGCTCACCTTGAACGCAAAAAGATGCAGCTTGATGATTACTGGGACGATTTATAAGGCTAACTCGAAACTTGTATAAAAAGAAACCAGCTAATAGCTGGTTTTTTTAGTGCTATAAAAACTGAATAGTCCGCCCTGAACTACTTAGATCGAAGTTATGTTATTTCAACTTCTGCTTCAAACCTTCTAACACCGATATACTTTCTGGATACACGCCGCGCCATAATTCAAAGCTCACAGCCGCTTGCTCCACCAGCATACCCAGACCATCTATAATTTTTTCTGCACCCAAGTTATTGGCCCAAACTAAAAAAGGCGTTGGCTGTTTAGCGTACATCATATCGTAGACAGCTGTATTGTCGGCAATCACTGATTCAGGAATAGCTGGAAGCTCGCCATTTAAGCTGGCTGACGTGCCATTAATAATCACATCAAATGATCCTTTAATGGCATCAAACTCAGTGGCACAAATATTACCCATAGAACTAAACTGAGCCGCTAGATCTTGAGCTTTTGCATGAGTTCTATTACAGATAACCACTTCTGCAGGTCTCTCGGCTAATATTGGCTGTAAAACACCTCGCACCGCGCCGCCTGAGCCAATCACTAAAATCCGTTTTGCAGAAAGCTCTACTTTGTTATTCACGATTAGATCGCGCACTAAACCAGCTCCGTCTGTGTTGTCACCTAATATACTGCCATCTTCTTGTAGCTTTAAGGTGTTAACTGCTCGAGCCGTTTTGGCACGGTCTGTTAATGTATCGGCAAAGTTGTATGCGTTTTCTTTAAACGGCACAGTAATATTTAACCCTTTACCGTTTCCTTTAAAAAAGTCTTTGGCAGCGGCATTAAAGCTATCCTTTGGCACTAAAATAGCACTATAAATAAGCTTAATATCCGCTTGCTCAGCAAACTGAGTATGGATAGCAGGACTTTTGCTGTGATTAATAGGATTGCCCATCACGGCATATAGATCTGTCATTTATTGTTCACCTAGCCAGTCTTTGTGAGGCAAAAAGTCTGTGTACAGTGCCATTTCTGGTGTCCCTGCTTCAGGATGCCAGTTGTAATCCCAATGAACGATTGGGGGAAGAGACATTAATATAGATTCTGTACGCCCACCTGTTTGCAGTCCAAAGATGGTGCCACGGTCGAATACTAAGTTAAATTCTACATATCGACCACGACGGTAACTTTGAAATTTACGTTCGCGTTCGCCGTATTCAGTGTCTTTGCGTTTAGCCATAATTGGCCGATATGCTGTTACAAAGTTATTGCCGATACTTTGCATCAGCGCAAAACTTTTTTCAAAACCTGCTTCATTTAAATCATCAAAAAATAATCCTCCCACCCCACGAGCCTCATCACGGTGTTTTAGATAGAAGTAGTCGTCGCACCATTCTTTGTAGTTGTCATAAATGTCTTCGCCAAATGGGTCGCAAGCGTCTTTTGCCGTTTGATGCCATTGGACTACGTCTTCTTCAAAGCCGTAATATGGGGTTAAATCAAATCCGCCGCCAAACCACCAAACAGGTTCTTCACCTTCTTTTTCAGCAACAAAAAATCGAACATTTGCGTGACTTGTGGGTATATAAGGGTTGCTTGGATGAATCACCAAACTCACACCCATTGCCTGAAAGCTTCTACCTGCTAGCTCTGGACGGCTGGCGGTAGCACTCGCTGGTAGTTTGTCGCCAAACACATGACTAAAGTTAACACCGCCTTTTTCTATCACATGGCCATTTGTTAATACGCGAGTCCGTCCGCCACCCAGCTGCTCGCCACGGTGCCAATTTTCTTCAGTAAACTGTTTACCGCCATCTTCTTCTGCTAATTGCTCACAAATATTATCTTGTAACGCTAATAGGTACTCTTTGACAGAATCTATATTTACCATGTTATGCCCTTATTCTTTAATTTCTAATTATGCGGCCAGTTTCTAAATCGACAATTTTACTGGGGCCATTAGCCAAGCCCACCGGCCCAGGTAAAATAAAATCTACCTGGGAGCCAAATAGTAGGCGGGCTTGTACTGCATTTCTTACTGTAGGTTGACCTGAATAGTTGGCCGACGTGGAAACAATAGGGCCACCAAACTGTTCACATAATTGTTGGACCATAGGATGGGAGCTAACGCGAATGGCTACGGTGTCAAACCGACCATAAACTAGCGGTAAAATCATCTCTTTATGTGGAACTAGGTAGGTAAATGGTCCAGGCCACCTTGACTCAAGTTCGGCTCTTTTATCTGGCTCAATATCGTTTAATAAAAACTCGAATTGTTGAATATTAGCACCGACTAAAATCAACCCCTTATGAGCATCGCGACGCTTTATATCTAAAATACGATTAACAGCTGCTTCGTCAAACGGATCGCAGCCCAAACCCCAAACTGTTTCGGTTGGGTAGACAATAACACCTGATGTCTCAAGGGCATGTTTAGCTTTTAATATAGGCCAGCGCATAATAAGAAGAATATTACCTGTTAGTCTGTGAGGAATGTGTTTTCGAAAATAGAATGCGCAAAATACTGTAGCTAAGTCTAAGGTGCAAGCATGCTGTTAATATTATAATCCAGCGATTGTTTTAAAGCCTAAAGTAGGCACCCTGATCTTGACGAATTAAGCCACTTAGCTCTAAATCCATTAAGTGTACTGAAATCTCAGCAACCGAATATTGTGTCCTCATCACTAGATCGTCTAGATTAACACCTTGATAGTCTACAGCCTTTAATATTTTATATTGCTCTGGTTTAAGTTGATCTAAGACATTATTAGGTAAAGTTTCTACTGATAGTTTATTAGCATCTGCTGAGATTCTATTAACTGGCTGTTGGCGCGGATGCATTAAGCTTAACTCCTGAACGATTTGATCAGGGGTTTCTATCAAGCTAGCACCTTGCCTAATCAAGTAATGACAGCCTGACTTTTGTGGATTGTTGATGGGGCCTGGTATCGCAAATACCTCTCTATTCTGTTCTAACGCTTGCCTTGCCGTAATCAGTGAGCCACTTTTTATGGTGGCTTCTACCACCAATGTTCCCATACTTAAACCGCTGACAATTCTATTGCGACGAGGAAAATGCCCGGGTATTGCTTTTGCTCTTAACGGAAACTCGCTAACGACAGCTCCTTGCTCGGCGATTTCAGCGGCAAGCCGTTGATTTTGTTTTGGGTAAATTTGGCTTAGACCCGTTCCCATTACAGCTATGGTTTTTCCACCTGCTTGCAAGGCTCCTTTATGTGCAAATGCATCTATTCCCCTCGCAAGGCCGCTGGTAATAACAAACCCTGATTCTACAAGCGACTGGGCAAATTCGAATGCTTGGCTTTGGCCAGATAAAGAAGGATAGCGACTGCCAACAATCGCAATTTGGGGTAGATCTAAACATGCAAGCTCGCCCATAACCATTAGTATTGGTGGTGCGCTGGTAATTTGCATTAATCGTTGTGGGTAGTGTTTATGATGACAAGTAATTAAGTGATTATTAGCTTGCTGCGCCCAGTTTAATGCCTGCTCGGCGTCTTTACTTGGGTTAGAAGGAGGGTATGCAAGAATATGTTTTATGCTTTTTTTAGATAGCTTTAACGATGTTAACTGATCAGCTGAACATTTATAAATTTCGCCCGCTTGAATACCTATTTCGGCTAACAACTGAAATATTTTTGGGCCAACGTTTGGGGTAAGTGCTAGGTGTATATAAGCGGTTAACTCATATGGCGAATATTTTATTATTATTTTATTCGCCATATATAGCCTACTCAACGACCCCAACCTACACCACAAACAGCTGCTTATATGATTGTATGTAAACAATTGTGGTTTTAGTTGTATCTGTGTTGAAGGAGCCCGTCCTTGGGCTATGTAGGCTTTAATCATCCTTGCTATAAAAAAGCCTTACTCAGAATATCGCAGGGCTTTTAAAAATACATAAGGCAGGTGGCTTATTTGACCTAGCCGAATATCAATACACTATTTATCTTAGAGTGGCTTCTGGACTACGAACCTCGTCACCTACCGATAACGGACGCAATGCTTTAAGTATTAGCCCGTAGCTCACTTTATCAAACACTCTAAATAACATCAGTAAACCAGCTCGTTCTGACGGTAACTTCACTTTAGCACGTGTTATACGGTCAATAATTTCTTCACCAGCCTTATAGATTGCTAATACATTGCCTTGCTCTACTCCATCTCGGTTGCCTTGGTTAATAACAACTACCTGATACTGTCCAATTTGAGTAACACCGCCTAACACAGCAATCATTCGACCGTAAGAGTCCCTTGGTGGTGCACTAGGTACAAAGTTAGCAATTAACTGACGATCTTCAGAAGTTAATAATCGATCGCCGATCATGACTTCTTCACGGGCATTTGATAATGACAAGGTTGCCACATCGCCATCCCAAGCTGCGATAGACCCAGCGCCCACTTCACGAGCTTCTAAACCTAAAACTTCGCTGGTATCTGGGTCTACAAATACTTGCCCCTTTCTGTATATACCGTAACCAACTTCAGGGGCTGTCTTACCAAAACCGCGAGCATAAACTTTACCACCACCACCGGCTAAAATTCGGTTGTCTGCGCCAGCTACAACATAAGGGGCCTCTTCAAGCTCTTTACTTTTAACTATTCGACTACTGGTCATAAAGCTCGAAACAGCAGTCATAGGAATTGGCGGTATGGCGCTTGCCAGTGAACTAATTCGAGTGCTGGGGGAAAGTCTTATCACCCCTTTGGCAGCAGCAGAACGTTTTTTAATCGATATTTTTACTTCTTGGCCTTTATAAACCAAGCCAATAACGTCTCCTGGATAAATAAGATGTGGGTTATCGATTTGCTCATTTAATTCCCAAATCTCGGGCCACATCCAAGCATCACTGAGATACTTTTGTGATAAATCCCAAAGGGTATCGCCATCTTTAACCACATAATCAATGGGATGACCTGGTTTTAGATCAATAGCAGAGGCTGAACTGATACTCACGACCAAAAAGGTCATAGCCGTAAGCTGTTTTAGCAGGGGTTTGAACATGAATCGGCCCTTATTTTTATTGGTTACGACAAGATTGCCTACAATCTATCGCATGATTCTATATAATATACTCATATCATCTTAGCAGGGCTCGCACCCTAATGACTACTAAGGCGTCACAAGTTTATGGCTATATTAGAAATATTAGAGTTTCCGGACTCTCGCTTACGCACAATTGCAGCGGAAGTAACCCAAGTAACCGACGAAACCCGTCGGATTATTAAAGATATGTTCGACACTATGTACGCTGCACCTGGTATTGGCTTAGCCGCCACTCAGGTTAATGTGCATCAGAGAATTGTCGTCATCGATCTTAGTGAAGATAAAAATGAACCGCAGGTTTTTATTAACCCACAAGTAACGGTACTTGATGGCGATTTAGAAAAAATGCAAGAAGGCTGTTTATCTTTTCCTGGCTTTTATGAAGAAATTGAACGCATTGAGCATTGTGAAATAAAAGCCATCGATAAAGATGGTCAACCTTTCACGGTTGAAGCCACGGGATTAATGGCGGTTTGTATTCAGCATGAACTAGATCATCTAGACGGCAAACTGTTTGTTGATTACCTATCTAATACTAAGCGCGATAGAATCCGTAAAAAGCTAGAGAAGCAGCATAGGCTAGCAGCCAAAGGCTAAAGGAATCTTCATTGAGAATTGTATTTGCCGGCACCCCCGGATTTGCTGCAACACACCTAAAAGCACTGTTAAAAGCAGGCATCGATGTGGTGGGTGTTTACACTCAGCCAGACCGACCATCTGGACGCGGTAAAAAATTAACCGCAAGCCCGGTGAAAGTACTGGCAGCTGAAAACGGCATTGAGGTATTTCAGCCCGTTAACTTTAAGCAAGAAAGCGATCGTGAACAGCTTGCACGGTTAAAACCTGATCTTATGATTGTTGTGGCGTATGGACTATTGCTACCACAAACTGTGCTCGATATTCCAACGCATGGCTGCATTAACAGCCATGCATCTTTGCTGCCTAGATGGCGCGGTGCCGCCCCAATTCAAAGAGCCATCGAAGCTGGCGATCTTTCGTCTGGCGTGACCGTGATGCAAATGGAAGCTGGTCTAGATACTGGGCCCATGATCCAAAAAATAGAAACACCTATTATGCCAAGTGATACTGGCGGCTCTTTACACGATCGTTTAGCCGAATTAGGCAGCCAAGCGATTGTAAATACAGTTCGTAAATTTGAAAACGGCCCTGTACTGAAAGAAATTCAAGATGACTCCCAAACTTGTTATGCCCGTAAATTAACTAAAGATGAAGCCTTGATTAACTGGCATCAATCGGCTGAAGTCATTGTTCAGACTATACGCGCATTTAACCCTGCTCCCATGTGTTACACCTTGTTAGGCGACAGTCGTATAAGAGTGTTAAAAGCCCAGCTATATCCTAAAAGTCATTACTCAATTCCAGGTACCGTATTATCGGTTAATAGCTTAGGAATTATAGTGGCCTGCAAAGAGAATGCGGTGGTGTTAGAACAGGTGACGATCCCAGGTAAAAAACCCATGATGGTCAGCGACCTGTTAAACGGTAATCACCCTTTTATTGAAAACTACGTTTTAGCCAGCGAGCAATAAGTATAAATGAGCAACATTAATGTTCGAGGCATCGCCGCGTTATCCATGCTTCAAGTTGTGGATAACAAAAAAAGTCTAACCGGTGTGTTGGCTTACCAAAGCCCAAAAGTAGCTGACGAAGATCGTGGTTTATTACAAAATTTATGCTTTGGCAGCAGCCGCTATTTCTTCAGTATTAACGCCTTAAGTAAAATACTTTTACAAAAACCACTTCCTGAAGAGGCACGCCCAGTTCAGGCATTATTATGGGTTGGACTTTACCAGTTAGCGCATAGCTCTATATCTGAACACGCAGCTATTCATGAGACAGTCGAAGCCTGCACACAGCTAAAATTAGAAAAATATAAGGGTGTTCTTAATGCCATATTAAGGCGCTTTCAGCGGGAAAAAGAGACGCTTATTAAAGGTTTGAGTGACAGTGATGTTACGCTGTTTAACCACCCTAAATGGTACCTTAAACTGGTTAAAAAAAGCTGGCCAGATCAATGGCAATCGATTTGTGAGCAAGGTAATTTACAAGCACCAATGTGTTTGCGAGTAAACACTCACTACATCGATCGCGATAAGTACCTACTAACATTAAATGATCATAAAATTAAGGCATCTAAAGGTAAGCTAGCACTTACATCAATTTATTTAGATAGCCCTTGTGATGTGTTTTCTTTGCCACAATTTACTGAGGGTAGCTGCAGCGTTCAAGATGAAGCCGCGCAGTTAGCCGCGCAAATTTTAGACCCTCAGCCTGGTGAGATTATTTTAGATGCTTGTAGCGCACCAGGGGGGAAAACGTGCCACATATTAGAAGCCAGCAACAACCAAGCAATCGTCACCGCCATTGATGCCGATGAAATGCGCTTGGTGCGAGTGCATGAAAACTTAGCTCGACTAAAACTAAGCGCTAAAGTGAAGCAAGGTGAGGCACAAAACCCTGATACGTGGTGGGATGGAAACGCATTTGACCGCATACTATTAGACGTACCTTGTAGCGCCACAGGCGTCATACGTCGCCATCCTGATATTAAGTTGCTGCGCCAAAAGGCCGATATTGATAACCTTGCAGAATTACAGCAACAAATACTGCAAAAAACATGGACAATGCTTAAGCCTGGTGGCACTTTGCTATACGCTACGTGTTCAATATTCCCGATAGAAAACAGCTTAAACATTGAAAAGTTTTTAACATTAGAAAAAACAGCTTCTGTAAAAAAATTGGATTTATCCACAGGCGTAGACACGGGGTTTGGCACTCAGCTGTTCCCAGATGCTAATAGTCACGACGGCTTTTTCTACGCACTGTTAACAAAGTCCCAATAAGTCATTATTGAGGCAAGCAAACACCTTTTAATTAAACTAAAAGGTTTTTGACTAAATGTGGCAACATAAATAGGTTTCATCAAAGCAATGAAAATAATTATTTTAGGCGCTGGCCAAGTGGGCGGCACACTGGCTGAACACCTTGCCACTGAAGGTAACGACATAACCGTTGTGGATACCGATGGCCCAAGATTAAAAGAGCTGCAAAACCGGTTAGACATTCGAACTGTATTAGGTAAAGCGTCTTTTCCGAATGTTTTAAAACAAGCTGGTGGCGACGACGCTGACATGTTGGTAGCCGTCACAAATTCTGACGAGGTCAACATGATTGCCTGTCAGGTTGCCCATTCTTTGTTCAAAACTCCCACAAAAATCAGCCGTATACGTGCGCAAGATTACACCCAATATAAAGAGTTATTTGGTAATACCGGTATTCCTATCGACGTATTCATTAGTCCAGAACAGCTGATCACCAACTATATTAAACGTCTACTAGAATTTCCAGGGGCTTTGCAGGTACTGGATTTCGCTAATGCAAAAGCCAAATTGGTAGGTGTAAAAGCCTATTATGGGGGTCCCTTAGTTGGCCAAGAGTTACGTTATCTGCGTGAGCATTTACGCAGTGGTGTCGATACTCGTGTGGCGGCCATTTATCGCAAAGGTCAAGCGATCATGCCACAGGCAAATACCGTAATTGAAGCCGATGATGAAGTATTTTTTATCGCCGCTAAAAAGGATATTCGCACTGTAATGGCCGAGTTACGCCGCAGCGAAGCACCTTATAAACGAGTCATTATTGCAGGTGGCGGCAACATTGGCGCAAGATTAGCTCAAGTGCTAGAACCTTTTTATAGCGTAAAGTTAATAGACCATAATTTAAAACGCTGCATGCGACTAAGTGAAAAAGTTAAAAGCAAAACCATTATATTAAACGGCAGCGTAACCGATAAAGAACTTCTGCTAGAAGCCAACATAGAAAACACCGATGTATTTTGCGCCTTAACCAACGATGACGAAGTCAATGTCATGTCGTCGATGCTAGCCAAACAATTAGGCGCTCGCAAAGTAATGACGCTAATTAATAAAGCTGAATATGTGGACCTAGTTCAAGGCGAAGGTATCGACATTGCAATCAGTCCATCGCTCACCACCATTGGTAGTCTACTGACCCATGTACGCCGTGGAGATGTTGCCAACGTTCATAGTCTTCGTCGTGGCGCTGCAGAAGCTATAGAAGCTATTGCTCATGGGGATAAAAGTACATCTAAAGTAGTTGGCCGCAGACTCGATGAAATAGCGTTACCAGTAGGCACAACTATTGGCGCGATTGTGCGCGACGAGCAGGTTATAATTGCACATGGAGATGTGGTAGTAGAAAGCGATGATCACGTAATTCTGTTTGTACTAGATAAAAAGCGCATTCCAGATGTAGAGCGATTATTCCAAGTAGAGTTGGGTTTCTTCTAATGCATCCGGCTATTATTTTTCGTATTCTCGGTATTTTATTAATGGTATTCAGCATCGCGCTGATACCTCCCATATTAGTAAGCTTAATTTATCAGGACTCCGCACTTAATGCCTTTCTGTCTGCACTGGGAATTACCTTTGCAACTGGCGCGGTGTTTTGGTTTCCTGTTCGTGACCGTCATCAAGAGTTACGTACCCGAGATGGCTTTGTTGTCACCGCGTTATTCTGGATGGTACTGGCTTTGTCTGGGTCGTTGCCATTAATGCTTGCTGACAGCCCAGGGCTTTCATTCACCGACGCCTTTTTTGAATCTTTATCAGGTTGGACCACTACTGGTGCAACCGTTATTACAGGTATAGACGGTTTACCTCAGTCCATTCTATTTTACAGACAACTTTTACAGTGGCTTGGCGGCATGGGGATTATTGTATTAGCCGTGGCTATTTTACCAATGCTTGGTATCGGTGGAATGCAGTTGTATCGCACAGAAACTCCAGGCCCAATGAAAGATAACAAACTAACCCCACGTATTACTGAAACCGCAAAAACCCTATGGTACATATATCTAGCGCTTACTATTGCCTGCGCCATTGGCTTTTACTTTGCTGGAATGAACTTGTTTGATGCCATTTGTCACGCATTTAGTACCGTGGCCATTGGTGGCTTTAGTACCCATGACGCCAGTATTGGCTACTTTGACAGTGGCCCAATTGAAGCCGTTGCTATATTTTTTATGATCATCAGTGCGTTTAATTTTGCCTTACATTTTTATACTTGGCGCTTCAGATCTATTAAACATTATTTTGCTGATTCCGAAGTACGAACTTTATTAGCCGTATTATTTATTGCTGGAATAGTGACATTTGTCACCCTAGTAACCAGTAAAAGTTACGAGCCTAACGAAGCATTAAGATTTGGTTTATTTGAATTAGTGAGTATTGCCACTACCACCGGATTCGCTGCGGCAGACTTTTCATTGTGGCCAGTATTCTTACCATTCTTATTATTCTTTTTAGCATTTATGGGGGGCTGTGCAGGCAGTACCGGCGGCGGTTTAAAGGTTATTCGGGTGCTGTTGATTTATAAACAAGGCGGCAGAGAGATGAAACGCTTAATTCACCCTAACGCAATTATACCTATTCGTATTGGCGGTCGCCCTATAGACGATCGTGTGGTCGAAGCGGTTTGGGGATTTTTTAGCGTGTACTTAATTTTATATTTGATTATGACAATCTTATTGCTGGCAACTGGGTTAGATTTTGTAACAGCCTTTAGCGCAGTGGGTGCTTGCATAAACAACCTTGGCCCAGGCTTAGGGGATGTTTCTGCTCATTATGGTGAAATTACCGACTTTGCAAAATGGGTCTTAAGCTTCGCCATGTTACTTGGGCGTTTAGAAATATTTACTTTACTGGTGTTATTTACACCTGCTTTTTGGCGCCAATAACATAACCTAAATAAACCTATAAAGAGACAACAATTGAAACGTCCCACTAAGGATCAAATTAGAGAATTACCTGCCTATATTGGCCTTAGTTTGCTTGATATTGTCCTAGTTGAAAGTGAAGCTGATGCGGCGAGAGCTTTAACTGAATTAGAAGATGAAACTTGTTTAGGGTTTGACACCGAAAGTAAACCAACCTTTGTTAAAGGTGAAATTAGCCCTGGGCCCACTTTAATTCAGCTAGCAACTGAGTCGAAGGCGTTTTTATTTCCCACAAAATTTCCCTCTGCCGTGTCTTCAGCGAATAAAATATTGAGCAATCAAAACATTAAAAAAGTCGGTTTTGGTATTAACGGAGATAAAAAAGAACTGCGTACTAAACTGAATATGCAAATTCAAAATATAGAAGACTTGTCTGTCACTTTGAAAAACTTAATAGGCGATAAAAATCGTATTGGAGCTCGTACAGCTGTAGCTATGGTGCTTAAATCTCGCTTAGGTAAGGGCGCCCAACAATCTAATTGGGCCGCATACCCGCTTAAAAAACATCAAATTATATATGCTGCCAACGATGCCCATTCTGCCATTTGCATCGCCAACTGGTACGCACAACATCATAACCAGCTCTAGGCTTTACAACCCCTGATAAAACTTATCTTTATTTCTTTTAAAGCGTTTATATTCCCACTGGTACTGGCTTAAGTCTCCAGCTATGCACTTTTCAAAACCTCTGTTCATAGCCAGCGCCGATGTTGCCAGGTCCGAGCTGTAAATCTCAGGTTCAACTTCTTTAAATATTAAATCGAAGCCCCCTTCAACACGCTGTATGTAAACATTCAACACGGTGCCTTCTGGGTTCTTTTGTATTAAATAATGAATAAACTTTGGTGTAAGGGCTGGAATGCCAAAAAATTCTGACCAAACCCCTGACTTCTCTGATGGTTCTTGGTCAGGAACAATAATACAGGCTTTTTTGTCTTGGTAATGTTTAATGAATTTACTAACGCCTTCGCGGCCTGCTGCCACTAACTTTGTTCCGCTAGATTGACGTGCATCTAACATGGCTTTCTCAAGGCCGGGCATTTTCGCCATTTTATAAAGCGCTAATAAATCGCAATGTTTAGGTAAATAAGAGGTTACCCATTCCCAATTTCCGTAATGCATAGTAAGCATTAACAAGCCCTTGTCGTCTTTTACCGCTTTTTCAAACAGATGCAAATTACGGATGTTCTTTATTTGCTTTTCGTTTCTTAAAAACTTGGCTTCACTCCCACCCCAAGCAATACCTGTTTCAGCAACCGTTTTACTGGTTTCAATTACGCTTGTTTTAGCTAAAGCAAGACGTTCAGCTGCGGGCATCTCAGGAAAGCAAAGTTCGAGGTTCTTAACTGTAATTTTATACATACCGCTCTTGGCAGCACATAAAAGTACACCCATTCCATGGCCAAATTTCCTAGCCATAGATAAGTTAAATAAACCAAGTGTTCGTATAATGGATAGGGCTATTGTAGATTTAACATCCATAATTTTATTTTAAACTCTCATATTCATACTAATAATTCATGCACTTTGCCTGATTTGAACAAAATTCGCTACAAACGCGCGAAATATGTATCTGTTGCTATGCTAACTAAGTACATAGGGATTTTATATGGCTTCATTGGAAAACATGCTCGCAGGAAAGCGAATTCTAGCCGTCGATGACTTGGTAGAATCTCGCAGTGCGATGAAAAAAATGCTGGTTATTTTAGGGGCAAGCAACGTCGATGTAGCCATGGACGGTGACGAAGCCACTGAATATATACTTAATAATGATTACGACCTGATAATCAGTGATTATAACCTGGGTCGCGGTCGTGACGGCCAGCAGATTTTAGAAGAAGCTCGGTTTACTCATCGACTTAAAGCCACATCGACTTTTGTCATGCTGACTGGCGAAAATGCTATGGATATGGTGATGGGAGCGATTGAATATGAACCCGATGATTACGTCACCAAACCCTTTACTATTGATGTGATGCGCCAGCGCTTAACTCGTATTTTAACCGTTAAAGAATTATTACGGCCCATCAATGAAAGTATTGACCAACAGGCTAAACAGAAAACAATTCAACTATGCGATGAGTACATTAAGCAATATCCAAGACTTATATTAAGAGTGATGCGAATTAAAGGTCGCACACTAATGAACATGAAAGCATATGAAGATGCTTTAAATCTGTTTAATGCTATCTTGCAAGAACGAGAGATAAATTGGGCCATGCTGGGAAAAGCGACATGCTTGTTCCATCTTGAAAAATTCGATGAAGCTCAAAAATTGGTAAATCATACTATTGAGCAACACCCTAAGTATGTGCAGTGTTATGACTTACTATCCAAGATCAACATCAA
>JAWUVO010000078.1:0-11077 GCA_034112325.1 Bermanella sp.
TATCTATACGGCAAAATGGCATAGACAGATTAAGTTTACGGGCACTGGCTCGAGACATTGGAATTTCCCAAACGGCTCCTTATCGCCATTTCAAAGATAAAACCGAGCTACTGGTTAAATTGGCCGTCGAAGGCTTTATTACCCTTACTGCTAAGCAAAGAGAGGCCAGGAACGTGAGCTACTCAGAAGAAAGCTTAATCGAAGTGGGCATCGCCTATGTAAAATTTGCCAAGTCACATCCAGAGCATTACAAATTAATGTTTGGCAGCAGCATCGAAAACCGTCATGACTATAGTGAACTTATGGATGCAAGCCATAAGGCTTTTCAATGCATATTTGAACAAGTGGAAGAAGGCATTAAAACAGGATTATTAATCGAACGTGATACAGAAATTTTAGCTAAGGGCTGCTGGACCTCGGTGCATGGCATTGCGTCATTATATATCGATGGTTTTTTTGAAAAGGTTGACTATGACTTTGAAGATTTTTTACTCCAGCAAGTGACGCTTAATATTCGTGGTATTTCAAAAAATCCAAAAGTCATTAAAAAAGATAATTAAATTCTAGCGCAACACCCTTCAACAAATAAAAACTATTTTAATAACCATATGGTCAATAATATTCGCTGGCTACTTTCCAAAAATATTCGTTAACATTAAATTTTTACTCTAACCCCATCGCCCATCGAAACAGCTCTTAATAAAAAATAACTCACTGTTAAAATAGAATAACGACTCTAGTAATTAGAATAATTACTTAAAAAAAACCTAATTATTTACAACCATTGTGTAAACAATTGTTAATTTATTAAATCACCGAAGAAAATATAAGTGCACGAATGTACCATCTAACCTTTGAAATACCAGCTTGTATCAATACTTTATTCTTATAAAATACATAATATTGCTTAACGTATAGTCAAAAATGAAAAAATTAGAGTGTTAACTCTTTTAAAGTTAGCCCCACTACATTGAAGTATTATAATTAACTGATTAACATCTAGCGAACAAGCGATCACTTAGACTAACTAATTTTAATTAAGTTCAAATGATCCTATTTTTAGTTGAATTGGTTTTAAACCAATACGGCCCTAAAAATATCATAGATTTTAATGCAAGGATTACATCATGGACGATATAAACATTAAAACTTTACATCCAAGTATTGATTTTAATGAGGATAGAAGCATTGCATTCCCTGTAGGTAATAAATATATTTTTATCAATATATTTAATAAAGCAGTCACTGCACTTAGAGTATTAGGACAAGCCGTATATTTACTATGCGTAGAAAGCTTTTTGCATTTGAAGTCTCTAATATTAAGTCCATTTGGATTCACAGCCAAAAGAACCTTAGCGCAAAGTATTTTTCGATTGGGCTTAAGTGTGACTGGAGAGAAATTAAGGACTCGCTTCAACTTTAAAATTAAGCATTGCCGTGAACGTCAATTGCTATTGCTGAAAGATATTCTTAATGAAAACAAGAACTCAGTATTTGGTAAAGACCACAAATTCTCTGAAATACATACTATTGAAGATTTTCGTAAAAATATTCCGGTTTGTACTTACGACTCATTAGAAGACTATGTTACTCGCCAAACAAAAGGCGAGACCAACGTATTAGTAAAAGACAACCCTATTACTTATGCCACCACCAGTGGTACTTCAGGCACACCAAAATATATACCTATCACTAAGCGTGCCCAGCTGGAATCTCATCAAAATATTTCTCGTATATTCGCTCATAGTATCTACAAAGAATTCCCAAAAGCATTTGATGGCACTATCTTGACCATAGTATCCCCTGCAGAAGAAGGCAAAACGCCTGATGGCACCGTGTTCGGATCTACTTCAGGACAGCTAATAGTAAGCATGAGTCAAGTAATCAAGGATAAGTACACCATTCCTTACGAAGTGCTTACGTTAGAGAATTACGAAGCACGAAATTATTGCATCATTTTACTAGGCATTCAAAACCCAGTAACTATGCTATCCACAGCCAATCCGTCAACACTTAGCTTACTGGCTAAGCAAGGTAATCAGTGGCAAGAGCAACTGCTAATAGATATTCAGCGCGGTCAACTTGATCCTTCATTAGATATTCCCACTGACATTCGAATATTGGTAGAAGACAAAATAAAAGCCAATCCTGCTTTAGTCGATCAACTGCGCCTAGCCATTAAACAAGACCCTGAAAAGAAACTGCGTCCTAAACATTATTGGAAAAGCTTAAATCTGATCACCTGTTGGACAGGGGGCAATTCAAATGTCTTTTTAGAAAGAATGAAAGAATGGTATGGCGATGTACAAATTCGTGATCTGGGATACTTGGCTTCTGAAATTCGCGGCAGTATTCCTCTTAAAAATAGTGACTCTTCTGGTGTACTGACAATTGGTGAGAACTTTTTCGAATTTGTTAAAATCTCAGATATTGATGACAGCAAGCCTTACTTCTATTTAGCCGATGAGCTAGAAGTGGGCGAACGCTACTATATATTCTTTACCACTAAAGCCGGTCTTTATCGCTACAACATTAACGACATTGTTGAAGTAACAGGCTTTACCGATAGCACACCCAATATTATATTTGTGCAAAAAGGTAAGGGAGTGACTAATATCACAGGAGAGAAATTGTACGAGCAACAGTTGCTAGCAGCTGTGTCTCATGCAGAAAAAGTCTGTGATATGAAAACCAGTTTCTATGTCTGCCAAGCTAACGCAAAACAGGCTCGATATGACTTATACGTGGATTTTGCTACTGCGTATTTGTCGAAATCAGATATTCAAAACTTTGTAACACAAGTCGAAGACAATCTGACGACTAATAACCTAGAGTATGCCACCAAGCGTAAATCTAAACGCCTAAATCCGATGATTGTATTTGTTTTAGGTGAAGACTCTTTAGAAAAATTTAAAAATTGGCGTGTAAGCAATGGCATCCGTGAAGCCCAATTTAAAATAACACCCTTGGTAACAGACGACTCTTTCTTAACACCACTTATTGTAAACGATAAGATCGAGCAAGAGGTGGCGGCTTGATGCTTCGATATTACACGATATTTCTGCTGCTTTTAATCAGTGTCACGGCTAATTCCCTGACTCAGACGACACCTTTCTCTGCTGACTTAAAAACTGGCCAGGTATTTTCCTTTGAGCAAAAGGATGCTTTTTTTAGTGAGGCATTAGGGAAAGATGTCATCTATCGACTGGACTATACCCGCTGGTTACCCGAGCATAGTAATGGACAGGTGATTGTTTATAACCACGGCTTACAAAGCCATCGCGCTTGGTTTAATAGTACAGCAGAGTATCTACGCTCTATTGGCTATGCTGTTTATGCTTTTGATCGTATCGGCTCTGGCACCAGCTCAGATGCTTATGCATTTGATGGTTATCCATTAGGATTAGAAGATTTCATGCCGTTTTTACCAGACATTAAGCCTGTGACCCGACGTGGGCATATCCAGGATTACCATATGTTTTTAGACTCTATCGACTTAATGCTCGACATAGTCAAAAAAGAACACACTCATGGCAAAATTAACCTATGGGCTAATTCATATGGTGCAAAAATTATCACCAGTTACTTGCTAGATCAAGATCGAAGCAAGCGTGTGCAAAGTGCTATATTCACTACGCCAGGGTTATTTAGAAACCAACAATCCATGCCACTGCCTTTTCCTAAGCTGAGTCTATTAATGGGAAAAAATGCAGATAGTTTTGCCTCTCCTGTGACCCCTGTGAACGGGGACAATGGCGCCAGCTGGTTTACCAATATGGAGACTTGGTTATCAAAAATAAGCAATGACCCGTTATCCGTTCGCCATATGACTCGAAAACTGGCGCTTGAAACCCGAGCCATGGACGAATATATCGCTGAGCAATCTGAGCACAGTAATCCACTGCATCATAAAAAACGTCTTTATTTATTGGTTAACAATGATGCTATGATGGATAACGATAAAGTTATGGCCCATATTCAAAAGAATAAACCTGGTAGTCAGATAAACGTATATGAAGGTGGTGCTAAACATAAGCACTTTTTAACGTTTACTCCTGACGCTCAAGCAGCATTGTCTGACATACATCTATTTATTTCCGAGCAAGCTGGAAACACAACCTCAATTTAACGAGCCACACCATGAAAATAAAGCAATGTAGACTTAGACTATTACATATTCCATTTGTGGTGGTATTTAAGCACAGTACAAAAACACGCACAGATGTTGAAACCATATTGGTCGAAGTAGAATTAGAATCAGGCATTATTGGCTACGGCGAATCCCTACCCCGTGATTATGTCACTGGTGAGACCATAGACAGTGTAAAAAACAGCTTGTTAAATAAAGTTTTCCCAAGCGTTAACGGTCTTGAGTTTTCTGGTGTTGAAGATGCCATTGAATTATTAGAAAACTTTGAGTCCATTATTCCAAATTTAGAGTCCCATGAGTTATGTGTTAAAGCGGCATTTGAATTAGCTTTATTGGATGCAGTAGGCAAAAGCCTAAATATGTCGGTAGTTGATATGTTGGGTGGTCCGAAGCAAGAAAACATTCAATATAGCGGCATTGTATCGGCAGAGAATCCTGCTGGGGTAGAACAATTTTTACAGCAATATAAAAATTTGGGAATGACGACTGTTAAAATGAAAGTAGGCACCAATCCCGAACGAGACCTTGAAAATATTAAATTGGCTCGTAACTTAATGGGTCCAGACGCCAGTATTCGAGTCGACGCAAACGAAGCCTGGAACTTAGAGCAAGCCAAGCAGCAGCTTGATATATTGATGGAATACAATATTGACAGTGTTGAGCAACCGATGCCTGCAGCTAACAAAGAAGATTATCCGCACTTGCTAACGTATTTAAACAAGCGCGTACTTATTTCATTAGACGAAAGCCTATGCAGTTACGATGATGCTAAGTGGATGGCAGATAATAAAGGTGGCTCACTATTTAATTTGCGCGTTTCTAAAAACGGCGGAATTATTAATAGCCTAAAGCTGTATCGCTTAGCCAAAGAGAATGGCATTAAATGCCAGCTGGGTGCTCAAGTAGGTGAAACATCATTGCTGACCAGCGCAGGATTAATTTTAGCCAGTCTTTTAGGAGATTGCGTTTTTCACGAAGGCGCTTTTGGTACGCAATTATTGAAACAAGACATTACCAAGCAACCGATTCAATTTGGAAAAGCAGGTTGGTTGAATATCGAAAAAATCAGAAATCAACCGGGGTTAGGTGTGATGGTAGATATAAACGAACTTGAATCCCTTACTCAAGCTGTTTATACATAATTTAAACAGATAAATTACAGTTCCTTTAGCCCCATGAGTAGCTACTTATGGGGTTTTTATATTTGCCGTAAACGTTTCGCTCGTACACGTTTCGCTCGTACACGTTTCGCTCGTACACGTTTCGCTCACAGGGTGAGCTCCTACAAGTGAGCTCCTACATGTTTAGCCGTACATTTTTACGAATGGGTTGGTTTTCTTTTCATGGCCTATGGTGCTCATGGGGCCATGGCCTGGGATGAACTGAGTATCGTCAGGTAATGTGAAAAGCTGTTCTTTTATGGCCTTAATTAACGTGGCATGATCGCCTTTTGGAAAGTCGGTACGGCCTATGCCACCATTAAATAATACATCACCAACCACCACTAATTTATTGGCTGCATTATAAAAAACAACATGACCAGGTGTGTGACCAGGACAGTGGAAAACAGATAAAGTTTGTTTACCCACGGTTACTTCATCGCCCTGCTCTAACCACTTATCTGGTGCAAAAACTTTAGCAGGGGCAAATCCAAACATAGCACTTTGCTGCGGTAACATATCCAGCCAAAACTTCTCTTCCTTTTGCGGACCAATAATTTTTAAGTTACTTTTTTCTGCAAGTTCAATCGTGGCACCCACATGATCAAGATGACCATGAGTTAGCCAGATTGCTTTTAGCTCAACCTTTAAAGAAGCAACGGCCGACTCTATTTTTGCCAGGTCGCCACCGGGATCAATCACAACGGCATGCATGGTTTCGTCGCACCACAAAATACTGCAATTTTGCTCAAACGGGGTAACTGGGACAATTTTATATTGTAATGCCATTAGTACAGCCAATTATGTTGGTAAATTTTACCGCTAGTCTACCCTTTTTAGTTCAGCCCTCCAAGCTTGTAGGGAACTCTAAGGCTACACTCAGGCAGACGTTATTTTAAAATTAAACTAAGTTTTTTCTGCTGTAATTCGCCTGTGCCCAAGTAGCCAATAAGACATAACTTGGCAGGTAAAATAGACAATAAAACCAGCTGCTAGTACATCACTTAAAAAGTGTCCGCCTTGTACAATTCGGCCCAAGCTTACTACTGACCCAATTACTAAACCGGCAACAAAATATCTACGCTTTCTAAATATCCAGGCCAACGACATAAAATAAAAACCCATGGCACCATGGCCACTGGCAAAGCTTTTATTTTTACCATCATTCTCGGCCATTACAAATGCAGGAGTAAAATTAAATTGACCATTAAACTCTTCTACATTTCTTGGTCGTGGCCTATCCCAATTATCTTTTAACATAGGATGAACGATCAAGCCCGGCCCAATTAATAAAGTGAGCAAAAGAAATGCGGTATATTTACGCGTACCTTGTGTTTTTTTAATAAAATAAGGGGCTACTAACATAAATAACATTGCAGGCAATAAAAATGCAGGCATATACCTAAATACGATATAAACAACCTGCACAATAGGATTGTCGTTTAAATAGAAGCCTTGTTCATTATCATAAAATAAGCCCGATACCCATAAGTCGATCTGCGGAAACAGGATACAGACGGCAGCAAATAAAATAAATAAAGGGACTTCCCAATACTGTTTTAATAGATTCACGTTATACCTTTATTTTTAATAATCTTTATAACCGAGATTGTGCCATAAAAATGTGATTAATGCGCTTCTGACAGACAACTATGCTTTTATATTGCGCTATAGATAATTAATAGTGTGTCGGGCTAGTTCTCATCAATTTCTGCCCCTAGAGTAAGGGCTGGAACCAAGTTCAAATGGTGTTTTAATGCCCAATGTAACAAAGTAGCTGTTGTCTAAATCACCAGCTGTACCATTGATAGCGGCACTGCCCATTATTCTTAATCCAACCTCTGCCACAAGGTCAAATGGCATTTTAGTTTTTAGACGCGCCCCCAACCCCACCTTCCAATCTGAGATAGCAAAATTAGAAGTACCGGCACCACTGGATAAAAGGTAATCCCAGTTGCCACCATTAATTTGTAAAAATGCCTTAGCCGTTAGCCTTTTTTTAAGCTGTATTTGTGTGTATATATTGGGGAATACCCAGTGATGAAATACGCGTTTATTGGGCTTAGCCTCTAACCCAAAAATCGGATGTAATCCGTTTACACCAAATCGACTATCGCTGCTTAAGCCAGCTATAAAACTCATTTTACGATTTTTAAAATAGCGAAGCTGCCAAGCGTATTCTAATGCTATGCGCTTTTGATCAATTAACGACTCATCGCTGTAATAAGCTGGCGTAAGCATCCATTCATGCTGAGTACGGCCGTTTCTTTTGGCAAAGTACTGGATGGGCGTAGCAAAGCGATAAAAGCGTCGTGTACCCGTTTCAACTCCACTAAGAAACATTCGGTTTTCGCTAGCATCAAACCCACCTAGCCACACACCTTGGGTATTTTTACGCTTAAAAATAGGGCTACGAAACTTAGATTCTAATCGCTCAAAGTCTAAACCATCAATACCATCGTAGGCTCGCTTTGTATCACGGGTGACTTGAAATTCGAATTCAATGGGCTGTATAGAAAATACTAACGTGGAGTACAAGACAAGCGATATAAAACACAAAGCCTCAATAAATGAGGCTTTCAATGAGTTATGACTGGGCTCAAGCAATGGATTCATCAGCTAAGTATAGACATAACTGATTGCTCTAAAACCTAAAAAATAGACATTAATAGCCGTTATTTAAAACTAACCCACGACTTTTAACCAAATAAATTGATATGGCTGAAGCTCGATAGTCTCAAATATATTTACGTATTTATCACCAGTAATCAAATCTGTCCAAGTCCCATCATAAGGTAGGTTAAGACAAGCTAGATCTAAAGGCATTTTTTGATCTGTAATGTTATAAATACAAAAAATGCTCTCACTTCTATCAATACTTTGTCTCCAAAAGCCAAATATTTCATCACAGATGTGAAGTGCAAATTGCTCGGCATTAGGATGAAAACTTTTCTGCTGTCTTCTAAGGTCTATTAACTCTTTCATTTTATTGAATACTTCTGAATGATGATTATCATCATCAAGAAGCTGTTCTAGCTGGTCTTCATCCCATTTATAACGATTTATGGTTCGATTCTGACTAGTATGCTCTACGCCTTGGTAATAATTTTGTGTGGCCAACATGCTGTGAATATAAATAGCCGGTACACCTTCAAGTGCTAACATAACGCCATGAGCACACAGAAATCTTGGTATTTGCCAACGGTCTGGACCATTAATAGTACCCTGCAATGCATCAAATAAAGTTATATTTAATTCATAAGGCTTGTCTTGTCCGTCATCGGTTGAGCGCCAAGAAACACGACCACCAAAGTCTTTCATACAGTTTGCAATAGTATTGATTTCAGTTTGCTCTAATAATCCTTCAGCCGGACGCAGCCCAATTCCGTCATGAGATGCTACAAAGTTAAAGTAGAAGGTTCCCATTTGAGAAGGTGGCATTGAAACCAGCCAGTTTTTTAATGCATGGCAATTACCTTGCAACAATGTGTGTAATAACAAGGGTGGTAACGAAAAGTTATAAACCGCATGGGCTTCGTTAGCATTACCCAAGTAAGATAAATTTTCAGCATTGGGCACATTAGTTTCGGTTATGATGATTGCATCTTCACTATGATGTTCAATTAATGTCCTAAACAAGCGCACCATTTCGTGGGTTTCTTTTAAATGAATACTTGGACTACCACTTTTTTTCCATAAAAAAGCCACCGCATCTAATCTAAATATACGAACACCTTTATCTAAATAAAGCTTAATCGTGTTAATCATTTCACAAAGTAATTCTGGATTTTCATAATTCAGATCTACCTGATCATGACTAAACGTGCACCAGACTTTCTTTTTGCCTTCTAGCGTTTCTACTTCTCTTAATAGTGGAGACGTTCTAGGCCGAACGACCTTAGATATATCAACATGGTCATCTACGGTGACAAAATAATCTTTACCTGGATGTTCGCACTTTTTGTAATTTTCGAACCAACGACTTCGACTAGAGCAGTGGTTAACCACCAAGTCAGACATTAAGTGAAAGTCTTTTGAAATAGAGACAATATCTTGCCAGCCACCTAAACTTTCGTTCACTTGCGAGAAGTCTATTACAGAAAAGCCATCGTCTGAACTGTATGGAAAAAATGGCAATATATGCACGCCATTAATCAGCCCTGATAAATGTTTGCTCATAAAATTTGAGAGTGACTTAAGTGGTACCCGATCGGGAGATTGGATACTGTCCCCGTAAGTAATCACCCAAATATCTTTTTCATCCCATCGATTACCATGACTATTTGCTTTAATAATGTCCTCATCTAATCCCATAATATGAATGAGCTGCTTGGCAAGCTCATTAATATCATGATCAGGATAGATAACCGACAGGTGAGAAATCACTTTCAGTTTTAACGCATCATTGATTTGGTGATTCATAGTTCGCTCTATCTAGCTTTTATGGATTACTGATTTTTAGTTTTAGGCATGTACTGATTCATGTCAGCTTCGACGGCCCGATGTATGTCTGCCAATACATCTGGCATAGCACTGGTCACACGGTTCCAACTTGGCATAAACGGTTTTTCCATTGGATTATCTAGGAAGTTGCTGCCCGCTGAGAGAATATTTCTAGCAAACATTTCAATGGCTTTTTCCTCTGCGTGTATGTCTAATTTAAGACCGTTCATAATTGCATCATTGTTATAAGTTTCTACAAAATCTAATGCAATTCTGAAATATGTCGCTTTAATTGATCTAAAAGTTTCGGTATTAAATACCACACCATTTGTAGCAAGCTTTCTAAATAGCGCCTTTGATATATCAACTGACATTTTACTCAGACCTTTTTCAGCGTCTTCAAGTGAAAGGTCCTGATGTTTATGATCGTAAGTGGTGGCTATATCCGCTTGGCAAATACGATTGTTAGCATAGTTACGATTAAGCTCTGACAATACCCCAATTTCTAATCCCCAGTCGCTAGGAATTCGAATATCATTCATTACGTCTGTTCTAAACGAGAATTCACCCGCTAATGGATAGCGGAAACTGTCGATGTAATCTAAATATGGATTATTTCCTAATGTTTTCTTTAACGCGCGAATTAATGGTGTTACCAGCAGTCGACTCACACGACCATGAATTTTTCCATTGGCTACTCGTGCATAATAGCCTTTACAAAATTCGTAATTAAACCTTGGGTTAGCAACAGGATAAATTAATCTAGCCAATAAACTTCTGTCGTAGGTTAATATATCGCAATCATGTAAAGCCACTGACTCTGAAGTACCTGATGCCAGAACATGGCCCATGCAGTACCATACATTGCGTCCTTTGCCAGGTTCCATTGGAGCCAAGCCTTCGTCCATTAATTTTTGATCGATGGCACGTAATCGTGGGCCATCATTCCAAAGTACCTTAAACTTTTGATTAAGTGGTTTAAAGAATTCAAGTGCTTTTATATATTCGGCTTCTGTTGCGCGGTCTAATCCAATAATAATTTCGTCTAGGTAGTCTACCTTGCTTAATTCATTCACAATATTTGGTAGCGCCTCACCTTCTAATTCTGAATATAACGAAGGTAATACTAATGTCATTGGCCGTACTTTAGAGAACTCTCTAAGTTCAGCCTCCATATCTTCTAGTGGTCGTTGGTCAAGATTATGAAGTGTTGTGATAATACCATTTTGATAAAAATCAGCCATTGGGAGCCTCTATTGGTTATATTTATTTATTTTTTATAATTAGTTAGTTAGTTTTTACTGTTTTAAAATATTTAAAAGCA
>JAWUVO010000079.1:0-8349 GCA_034112325.1 Bermanella sp.
CCAAGAAAAGCCGGTCGACTCCACTTAAATGTAAGCGAAAATACTTTTATTAACAGCCCGCAAATAAGCAGGCTGATCCACATACGAATAGCCAGCGCTTGCACAAAATCTAACGATTCAACACTGAATCGAATACCTAACGGAGTGGTGGACCAAATTAAAATAACTGACGCGTAAACCGTTGCCACGTTCATGGCTTTTTCCTTTTTTATAAAATAATTGAATTGAATGAATTGAATTAAAAATAACGCGGCTGACTGCGGAGAGTTGAGGAGCCAAAAATAAAACCAGAGACTAAAACAAAAAAACCGCAAACTTAAGTCGCGGTTTTTGAAATTCTTATTGCACGTATTTAAACGTCACCTCAAAACCCACTAACTCCTACAAGCCAAATAATGACTCGCATAGAAAAAAAACGTTTTCGGAAACAGTTTAAATAGTCCATGCAATGAATATAAAGCTTAAAAATGGACCTAGCAAGCACTAACCCAGTATTAATTTAATTGCTTCACAGACTACCCTATCCAATACCTTAGTATTACCTTAGTATTACCTTACAATCTAACCTTATAATTTTTAATGCCATTACAACCTAATAAAAAGTATAGCTTGCACTAGTATTAAAGTAGCAATGGCCAACATATAAATAAGGACACAATATGAACAATAAAAGAATTTTGTTAGGGGTTGCCATTACACTGGCATCGCTTCAAGCGACTGCACAACCTTTTGCTCCAACTGATGCTCGTGGTATGGCAATGGGCGGAACAGGGGTCGCCTCTGCAAAAACCGTCCATTCTGTTCAATACAACCCGTCATTATTATCTAACGGAGATGAGAGTGACGACTTTGGTTTGTTGCTGCCACAGTTTGGTGGTTATGTCGCGGATGAAGATGAGTTTCTAGACAATGCAGATGAGTTCTCTGAAGCAAATTACGACGTTGCATTTACCAATTCATTTGATGCGATAGAAGGCTCACTTGCTGGTGTAACCACATCATTTGCAGACGTTGATGCTGCTATTGATGCTGAAGATTTAGTAGCGCTAGCAGCGGCAAATACAACTCTTGCATCTCAAGTATCTTCATTAAAAACAGGCACCGTGGACCTACAACTTGCTACTGCCGACCTAAACGGTGGCTTAGTGACGCTGTCTGGTAAACCTATTCGCGGTGGTATTGGTGGTGGTTTAGGCATTGCAATTCCAAGTAAAAATTTCTCAGTCGCTATTAGCGCAAATAATAGCACCAGCTTTTCAGGCTATTTAGATGTTAAACAAGCTGATTTAAGTACCTTAACTAACTACACTAATGCATTGGCCGCCTATACCACTGGACTGGATGCTTATGCTAAAGCATCTAGTGACGCTACAAGTACACTATCAGCTATTAAAGATGAAGAAGCCGGGGCTAACGATTCCGCAACTTTAGCGGCTCTGGCAGTTCAACTTGATGGAGAGCAAGGTGAACTAACGACTGCAAAGGACAATTTAGATTCATTTAGTTATGGTGGCGTTGCAGGCGAAGGCGACCAAGTTATCTTTACCGGCGGTGATTTAGACCCTAATGCAAACGAAATCACGCTAGAATCTGAAATCAATATTATTGCTATTGCAATATCTGAAGTCGCATTAAGTATTTCTAGAGAGTTCACGATCAGCGATCGCCAAGTTGCAATCGGTATTACTCCAAAACTTCAACGTATCGACGCATATCATTATGTAGTTAATGTAGAAGATGAAACCGAAACTGATGACATTGATCAGTTTGGTGTTGAAGACACTGGCTTTAACATCGACATTGGCGCATCAACGAGATTTGGTGCCCAAGAACAAGGTACATTCGGTGTCGTCATTAAAAATCTAATCGGCCGTGACATTACCACCCAAAGAAATGGTCCAAATAGTACGATTATTGATGGTATTGATATATCTATCTCACCTCAAGTACGTGTCGGTGTGGCTTATGAAGCGTTTGGTTGGATTAATCTAGCGGCTGACTTAGACTTGACTGAAAACGACCCTATCGCTTTTGAAGATGCCACTCAATTTGCTTCACTGGGCGCCGAAGCCGATGTGCTTGGTTTCTTGCAATTGCGCACAGGTTTCCGTACCAACCTAGCATCAAGCGGCCAAGAGATTGTATCTGCTGGCCTGGGCTTATCGCCGTTTGGTTTATTCCATGTCGACGTAGGTGGTTATGCCAATATTGATGATCCTGAAAAAGAAGCGGGCTTCGTGTTTGAACTGGGTTTAGACTGGTAGTCTAAATTCGCTGTTTGTATTTAAGCCTTTCACTTAAATGCGTAGAATATAAAACGGGCTTTAATCGCCCGTTTTTTATTGGCTAATTTTTAAGTATAGTTGTTCTCATACTCATATTAGTCATCGCTTTTACGTAGAGATGAATTAAATGGATGAACACATAACAAAATGAAAACCTATCTAGTGGGCGGTGCCGTTCGCGACCAATTACTGCATATTGCTAGCAAAGATAAAGACTGGGTAGTGGTTGGTAGTACTCCAGAAAAAATGATCGCCGATGGCTACAAACAAGTGGGCGCCGATTTTCCTGTATTTTTGCACCCTAAAACTCAACAAGAGTACGCCCTTGCTCGTACAGAGCGTAAAAGTGGCACCGGTTACCAAGGTTTTGCCGTAGATTTTGGCAAAAACGTCACATTAGAAGAAGACTTAATACGACGGGACCTTACCATTAACGCCATGGCTCAAGATGAACATGGCGTCATTACCGACCCATACAACGGTCAGCAAGATTTAGCCGATAAAATTTTACGTCATGTGAGCCCTGCATTTAGCGAAGACCCGTTAAGAGTATTACGGGTAGCACGGTTTGCCGCACGTTTTCATCACCTAGGTTTTACCCTAGCCCCTGAAACACTGCAGTTAATGACCGATATTAGCTTAAGCGGAGAATTAGCAACCCTAACGCCAGAACGGGTTTGGGTAGAAACCGAGCGGGCACTAACTGAAAAAAGCCCTTGGGTTTATTTTGAAATATTAAGACAATGCAACGCACTAGCCGTGAACTTTAAAGAACTGGATGATTTATTTGGTGTACCCCAACCAGAACAGCATCACCCCGAAATAGATACCGGAATACATAGCTTATTATCACTGGAGCAAGCCAGTTATTTAACTGCGGATACGTCCGTACGGTTTGCCGCCCTAATGCATGATTTAGGCAAAGCCAAAACACCAGCCGAAAACTGGCCCAAACATATCGGCCACGAAAAACTGGGCATAGAGCCTATTCAAAGTTTATGCGCGCGGTTAAAAGTACCCAATAAACACAAAGAGCTAGTATTAAAAACATGCGAGTTTCATACACATATTCATCGCGCGTTTGAATTAAAAGCAGAAACAGTGTTTAAACTCTTTAAAAATACCGATGCACTGAGAAAGCCTGAACGTTTTTCAAATATATTATTAGCTAGTAAAGCCGACTCCAGAGGTCGACCCGGTTTCGAACATATTGAATACAAACAGGCTGACTACATTCAAGCTTTATTAGACGCGGCCAATAGCATAGACAGCAAAGCCATCTCGGCTTCTGGGCTACCCGGCCCGCAAATTGGCCAAGCCATAGAGCAAGCAAGAATTAACGCGATACAAGCGGCGGCCATAAAGCTTAAACAAAGTTATGAATAAAAATATAGATACTACAATTACCAAAACAGCATTAATTACTGGCGGCGCAAAACGTATTGGCGCCGCTATAACAACCGCATTGCACCATGCCGGCTATGATATTTTTTTACACTACGGAACAAGTAAAACTGAAGCTGACGCGCTGGCCAATTCGTTAAATGCTATTAGGGCTAATTCTTGTTTTACCTACAGTGCCAATTTGAACAATTCACAAGCCGTCACTCAAATAAGCCAATGGATAAAAGGGCAGTGTCAGCATTTAGATGTGTTAGTAAATAATGCCTCATCATTTTTTCCCACACCTTGGGAAACGGCCAACCAACAAGACTGGCAGGCGTTATTTACCACTAATGTACAGACGCCGTTTTTTCTTACCCAAAGCCTATTACCGTTACTCACAAAAAATAACGGTTCGGTTATTAACTTAATTGATATTCACGCCGAACGGACGCTAGCGCAACACCCTATTTATTGCGCCAGTAAGGCGGCGTTAAAAAACCTAACTATGTCGCTAGCAAAAGATCATGGACACCAGTTACGCTGTAACGGTATTAGCCCTGGGGCTATTTTATGGCCTAACAATAACGAACAATCACAAAGCACAGAGAGTGAATATAGTGCTCAACAAGAAATTTTAAATAAAATTCCTGCCAAGCGCTTAGGAGACGAAAAGAATATTAGCGATACTGTTTTGTTTTTAGTAAACAACTCTTACATTAATGGACAAATTATTAATGTGGATGGGGGGCGGACGGTTTATAGCTAGCTGGGGGTGCTGGTTCCGGCGGGCTATTCGCTTGCGAGCAAGCTCCAACCGGATTTTTGTTTGCTGGGCGGGGTTTTTGTTTGCTGGACGGGTTGCTTGCTGGGGCGCTTCGGCGGGTTATAGGGTTACTTGCCATAGGTTTTGTAAATCTTTATCGAAGAAAAACCATAACCGCGCATAACTTACCTGCTGCTCTGGATGCAATTCGTCAGGCGCAATATCCGCCAGCGGCAATAGCACAAATGCATTTTTGGTAATTTCGTCTCGAGGTAGCTGTACTCCGTCAATGTTACCAATTAAGTTGTCGTAAGTTAAAATATCAACATCTAAGGTCCGACTACCAAATTTAGGCCCGCCTCTATTGCGGCCGTATTTGTCTTCCATATCTTTAAACGTTTTACTCAGTTCGCTTACTGTCAGTTCAGTATCAAATTTAGCCACTAGGTTATAAAAATTATCGCCCTGAAAACCTACAGCCTCACTTTCATAAATTGGCGACAGCACCAAGTTAGAAAACTGCTCAGCCATTTCTTGTAAGCACGCTCTAATATGTTTTTGCTTATCAATATTACTGCCAATGCTAACGTATACCTTAGACATACTTTAAGCTTCCTCAATTACGCTAGGTTGTGGCACATAAGCGTCTAAACTTTCAATGTCATCTTTAGTGCGCTGAATATGCACACCAACTGCAATAGCACCACTAATGGCACCCAGCTTGCTTAACCTTAAATCTAACCAAGGCACATTAAATTCAATTAAAATAATTTGTGCGATTGCCTCAGCCATGGTTTCAACTAATAAAAATTCACTACCACCAATATGGCTGATCAAACGCTTAGACACATCTTTATAATTTAACGCAAATTGAATATCTTCACTTTTAGCCGCCGGTTTATTATCCCACGCCATTTCTAAATCGATGCGAACTGTTTGTTTGCGTTCCCGCTCCCAATCATAAATACCAATAATGGTTTCAATCTCTAAACCTTCAACAAAAACCTTATCCATACTTATCCTTGTTTACTTAAAATATACATTGCGAGTTAAATTGCTGACAGATCAGACATAGGCCAACGGGGATGGATAATTATCTCATCACCATCTTTTTGCCCGGCATTCATCCGCTGGCACCCTGCGTACGCGATCATCGCGCCATTGTCGGTACAAAACTCAGGTCTTGGGTAATACACCTGCCCTTTTTGCTTATCCATTAACTGATGTAACTTTTCACGCAGGTATTTATTAGCGCTCACGCCGCCAGCAATGACTAAGCGTTTGCGTCCAGTTAACTCTAACGCCCTACGGCACTTAATTACCATGGTATCCACGGCGGCCTGTTCAAACGCCAATGCAATATCGGCTTTGTCTTGGTCGGTTAACCCGGTTTCTTGCTGACATTTTAAAATTGTGTTGCGGGCAGACGTTTTTAATCCACTGAACGAAAAGTCTAAACCTGGGCGGTCGGTCATTGGACGGGGGAATTTAAATCGCCCTGCAATGCCATTAGCCGCCAAACGTGCAATGTGCGGCCCACCAGGATAAGGCAAATCCATCATTTTTGCCGTTTTATCAAATGCTTCGCCGGCGGCATCGTCAATACTTTCACCTAGCAACTGATATTGGCCAATGCCTTTCACATCTACTAATTGGGTGTGGCCACCACTGACTAGCAAGGCAACAAATGGAAATTCAGGAGCGTTGTCTTCTAACAAAGGCGCTAATAAATGCCCTTCCATGTGGTGAACGGCCAAAGCCGGAATTCCCCAGCTCCACGCCAAACTACGGGCTAAACACGCTCCCACCAATAAAGCTCCGGCTAATCCTGGGCCAGATGTATAGGCTATGCCGTCTAAATCTTCGTAGCTGCAATTGGCATCTGCGAATACTTGCTTTAATAGAGGGATAGACTTGCGAATGTGGTCTCTACTAGCCAATTCAGGCACTACACCGCCATAATTAGCGTGCATGTCTACCTGACTGTACAGTGCATGGGATAATAAACCCTGCTCAGAATCGTAAATGGCGACACCTGTTTCGTCGCAACTGCTTTCTATGGCTAAAACTCGCATGCCAACCCCATTGTTTTTTGAGCTGGCTATTCTACTGAGAGCCAGCCCATAACACCATAGGCCAGATACCATAAGGGCTTCATAGCCTTAGCTATTTTCATCAGCTATAATAATTTCAGCTTTGCATTTGCTTGGCAAAGCTAGTAGAATCCCCCGCCTCAATAGGGCCTGTGTGGAATATCACATCAGTGCGAGCAAAAGATTCCAAATAGATGGGCTTTGCCGTCTATTTAAGTCAACTGACACAAAGGTAAATTTTTAATGCCACAAGTTAAAGTAAAAGAAAACGAGCCATTTGACGTAGCACTACGTCGCTTCAAACGTTCATGCGAAAAAGCAGGTGTACTTTCAGAAGTACGTCGTCGCGAACAGTTTGAAAAGCCTACAACTGAACGTAAGCGTAAAAAAGCAGCCGCTGTTAAGCGTCATGCTAAAAAAGTTTCTCGCGAAACACGCAAAATGACTCGTCTTTACTAAGATCTGATTAGAGACATATCATGAATGAGCAAGGTTTAATCCTACAACTTAAAGACGCTGTTAAAGCTTCGATGCGTGCTAAAGATAAGTTACGCACCCAAGCTGTACGGTCGATTCAAGCCGAGCTCAAACGTGTAGAAGTTGACGAACGCATCGAACTAGATGACGCTCGTGTTCTTGTCATAATGGACAAGATGCTAAAACAACGTCGTGACTCTATTAAGCAGTATGAAGATGCAGGTCGTACAGACCTAGCTGAAGTAGAGCATTACGAAGTTAGCGTTATACAGGAATTCCTTCCGGAAGCCCTAACCGAGGAAGAACTATCAGCTATTGTTGTTAAAGCAGTAACCGATAGCGGTGCCTCTGGCATGCAAGATATGGGTAAGGTAATGGCACTTGTTAAACCACAAGTCGCTGGCCGAGCCGATATGGGTGCCATCAGCAAATTGGTTAAAGACAAGCTCGCTTAATGAGCTTTTCTTTGGCAATCTAAGGGCCTATGGCTGGCCGAATCCCCCAAACATTTATTGACGATCTATTAGCCCGCGTAAACATTGTAGACGTGGTAGACAGTCGTATCCGCTTAAAAAAAGCTGGCAAGAACCACAGCGCCTGCTGTCCGTTTCATAACGAAAAAACCCCATCGTTTACCGTAGCCTCTGACAAACAGTTTTATTATTGCTTTGGTTGTGGCGCAAAGGGCAATGCCATTGGCTTTGTTATGGATTACGACAATATCGACTTTCCTGAAGCGGTTACCTTATTGGCCGATTCTATGGGCATGGAAGTGCCTAAAGAAGAAATGTCACCGTTTCAGCAAAAACAACAGCAAGAACGGGTAAGCCATTACGAATTAATGGGCAGCGCCAACGAATTTTATCAGCAGCAACTGCGTTTTCATGATGGTAAGCAAGTGGCCATCGATTATTTGAAAAACCGTGGTTTATCAGGCAAAGCGGCTAAGTTCTTTAATATTGGCTACGCCCCACCCGGCTGGAGCAATTTAAAAGACACTCTAGGTGTCGACCCTCAGAACAAACCTGACGACGAAAAACATCAAGCCTTAATAGATACCGGCATGCTTGTAGAAAAAGACAGCGGCAAAACATACGACCGCTTTCGTAATCGCATTGTTTTTCCTATTCGCGACGTGCGTGGCCGTACCATCGGTTTTGGAGCCAGAACACTAGGCGACGACAAGCCAAAATATTTGAATAGTCCAGAAACCACTATTTTTAATAAAGGCCAAGAGCTATACGGCCTGTATGAATGCCGACAAATACGCCAGCCGCTTAAGCGCTTTTTAGTGGTAGAAGGCTATATGGACGTGGTGGCTTTACATGAATTTGGTCTGCATTAC